>NZ_JBFBCE010000113.1:0-28880 GCF_040689595.1 Streptosporangium sp. NPDC051023
AACACAACCCCCGGCCCCCGGCCGCCGGCGCTCACGGTGTCTAGCCCCCCCCCTTACGCCCCCCGCTCCCGGCTTACCACCCCCTCGCGGGGGCGCCCGGCCCCCCGGGGCCGGCCGGCCACCGGCTTTCCCGCCCTGGTTCCGCCGGCCCTCGAAGGGGGCCGGTCTTCGGGCTCCGGCGGGTCAGACCTCTTCCACGGGGGTCTCGGCGGCGAACTCACCGGGCAGGCGGACGTCGTCGACGCCGACGTTGACCTCCACGACTCGCATGCCCAGCATCCGGCTCACCGTGCGGGCCACGTTGTTCTTGACCTCGTTGGCCACGTCCATCACCACGTGGCCGTACTCCGCCACGATCGAAACGTCGACCGCGACCGTGCGGTCCTGGACGTGGGCGCTCACGCCCCGGCGGCCGTGTCGCGGACCGCTGGCGGCGCGCTCGCGGACCAGCCCCAGTGCGTCCACCGGGTCCTCGCCGAGGTCGGCGACACCGGTGACCTCCAGCGTCGCGAGGGCGGCGACCTTCTCGACCACCTCGTCCGCCACCTTGATACGGCCCTTCACCACGGCGGAGGCCACCGGCTCCGCCACGGTGGTGACGGCGGGGGCCACAGGGGCCACAGGGGGCGTGGGGGCGGGCAGGGTCGCCGAGAGGTTCAGCGGGAACGGGCGGGGTGCTACGGCCGTCTCAGCGGGAGAGTCGGTCTCCTCGGTGATTTCCTCGACGGAGACGTCGGTCATGGGGTGCTCCTCGGCTGTTGGTGGTCACGCTCGCTGGGATTCTGCCGGAAATTAGGCTGCTTTGTCCGCATATACAGGGGGGCACCGGCTGGATGCGCCTGAAACAGGTGGGCCTATGCTGCAATGCATGCAGGAGAGCGAGCCGATCGAGCAGGCGGGGGCTGGGGTCCCCGACAACTTCCAGCGACTGTGGACTCCCCATCGGATGGCCTACATCAAGGGAGCGAACAAGCCGACCGGCTCTGGCCCGGGCGACGGCTGCCCGTTCTGCGAGATCCCGGAGATGAGCGACGAGGACGGCTTGATCGTCGCCAGGGGTGCCTCGGTCTTCGCGGTGCTCAACCTCTATCCGTACAACTCCGGTCACCTGATGGTCTGCCCCTACCGGCACGTCGCGGACTACGCCGACCTCGACGCCACGGAGACCGCCGAGCTCGCCGACTTCACCAAGCGGGCGCTGGTCGCCCTGCGCAAGGCCAGCGGCGCGCAGGGCTTCAACGTGGGCATGAACCTCGGCGGGGTCGCGGGTGCGGGTATCGCCGCCCACCTGCACCAGCACGTGGTGCCCCGCTGGGGCGGCGACACCAACTTCATGCCGGTCGTCGGTCACACCAAGGTGCTGCCTCAGCTGTTGCGCGACACCAGGGAGTTGCTCGCGGGCTCCTGGCCCGCCTCCTCGTAGGATGCCGCGCCGTCGCCGAGGGCCTTGACGCCGACCGAGAGCGCCAGCGGCACGGCGAGGGCGAGGGCCATGGACAGCACCGCGGCGCCGGAGTCGTTGACCAGGGTGCCGACGACCCCGCTGACCAGGGTGCCGATCAGGCCCGCGCGCAGCGCGGGGGAATGCTCGAACGCGGCGGGGAGCACTCCCGCGCTCGCCGTGTCCGGCCGCAGCAGCGCGTAGACCAGGAAGGCGAACGCGACGATCACGATCGGCATCAGGTTCGGGTTGAGCAGCGTGCCCAGCATCGCGCCGAGCTTGCGGCCGATCACCTCGGTGGCCTCGCCGGTGAAGAGCTGGCCGACGAAGCGGCCCAGATGTGTCTGGGAGCCTGGCGGGCGCAGGTAGTCGAGGTAGGCGATGGTCATCACGATGGCGCCGCCCGCCGCGCAGAACGCGCCCAGCTTGACGATCGAGACCCGCCTGCCCGCGATCAGCAGCGCGGTCACCGCGATGCCGGGCACGAAGGCGATCACGCCGCCGAAGTCGCTGCCGACTCCGGGCCAGCCGCCCATAATCATCGCGATGCTTCCCAGCGCGGCCACGACGCCGACCGCCGCGCCCTTGCGGCCCCGGCTCGCCAGACGGTGGGCGATCGCGGTCACCACCAGCAGCACCGACGTGGCGAACAGCGCGAACGGGATGTTGCCCAGGCCCGAGTAGCGGGCGCCGACCACGGCGGTGTAGCCCATGACGCTGTTGAACTGCATGGGCGTCCCGGTCAGCAGGTCGCAGGCGATGACCGCCGCGGTGACCCCCGTCACGAACACCAGAGGCCCGAGCGGGGCACGCCGCCACGGTCCCGTCAGCGCGACCGCGGCCAGCAGGAGCGTGATCCCGGCGATCCCGCCGACCAGGGCGAGCAGGGGCGCCCCGCTGTGGTGCCAGGGGAAGAGGTTGACCAGGTAGGTCGAGACCGGCAGGCAGGCCAGCGCGACCGCCGCGACCCTGATCCCGCCGAGTCCGCGCCTGCGGCGCATCAGCAGGAAGGCGGTCACGTAGAACAGCACCTGCAGCACGGCGACCGTCGTGAAGAAGAACCCGCCTATGTCCCTGATCGTCTGACCGGCCACGTCGTCGTTGACCAGCTCGGCCCGCGCCCTCTCAACGCCGCCGGTACGGCTGTCGGCCACCCGCCAGGGCACCCCGATCACCGCGGGCGGGATGGCGACGCCCAAGGCGTCGAGCATCGTGGCGGTGACGTCCGGCAAGATCGTGACGTCCTCGCGATGGGTCGAGGCCGCTCCCAAGAACCGGCCTGAGACGTCTCCGGCGCGCAGCATGGCCACCCGCAGGTGGGGGGCGCCCCCGTGGTCTCCCAGGCCCGCCAGCAGCACGGAGGCGTCCTGTGGGAGGGCACGCAGCACCGCCCCCGCCTTGGCGTCCGCCAGCCGCAGCGCGGCCGTCCGCTGCGCGGGGGAGAGGCTGTCCTCGGCCTCGGGCAGCCGCCCGCCGGTCACGTAGGGCCGGATCAGGTCGTCGACGTCCACCGCAGCCACCCGGCACGCGCTCAGCGCGCCCGCGGGCAGCCGATCGGGTGACGCGGCGTAGCGGTCGACCTTTCCCGACCGGTCGGCCAGGGCGAGCGCCGCCCCCGGTCCGACCGCGAGCGTGCACTGTCCGGCGGCATGCACGGCCTCGCCGAGCGCTCCCGCGTTCCGCTGCCGCGCGACTCGGTACAGGTAGTCATAGTGCGGGATGACGGCACCCTCGGCTTCGGGAAGGGGCTCCGGCGGGAGCCCGCAGCCGTAGCCGATCGCGGACCTGACTCCGGCGGAGACCGTGAGCCATCCGTCGTACGGGCACGTCACGCGGCCGACCGTGCGGACCGACAGCGATCCCGTCGCGCTCTGACCGGCCAGCCCCCACAGGTTCGGGGTGTTCTCGGGGCTCAGGTCGCTCCACAGCAGGCCGGGAACCCCGATCAACACCACCCGTCCGTCCGCCTGCACCGTCGCCTGTGCCGTGGCCCGCATGGGCTGCACTGTGGCCTGCACTGTGGCCTGCACTGTGGTCCGCGCCGTCGCCTGTGCCGCGGCGTGCGCGGCCCCCGGCCACAGCACACCCAAGACCAGTGCAAACGCGACAAGCGTTCGCCTCACCAGAGACCTCCCCAGACCTCGCTCAAAGCCGGCACCGTACGGGAACGTAGGGGAACATCGTGCTCCCGGTCTACCGGATGCGGAGATCGGAGGAGACGGCCAGGTCAGGGCAGGACGGTCTTGGCGGGTTCGCTCTCGTTGTCCAGCCGGTCGAGCGCGGTGACGAGATAGGTGCCGGCGCCGGTCGCGGTGAAGGTCTGGCGCTCGCCGTCGACGGCGGGCACGACGGCGACCAGGTTGCGGGCGTCCGCGGTCGCGCACTTGTCGGCCTCGCCGGAGGCGATCCGGTAGACGGCGTACGACCGGGCACCCGCCGAGGACTTCCAGCCGATCGTGCCGTCCTGGACCTTCAAGTCCGCCGGTACGGCGGGCGCCCCGCCGTCGAGGCCCTTGATCAGGGGCAGCAGCGCGGGGCGGCTGTAGTACTTCTCGACGATCCGGTCCAGCGCGCCCAGCGGGTTGGTGAGAAGTTGCTTGGCGTCGAAGTAGACGTCACCGCGGACCTCCTCGTACTTGCGGTTCTGCGCCAGGTGCGAGGCCAGCTCGCCGGGCTTGGTCCAGGCGGGGGTGTCCGTCGCCCCGACCCGGTAGAGGCCCTGGCCGATGTACAGGTCAACGCCGGTGCCCTTGACCTCGTTGGCCCACCACGGCATCAGCACGTCGTAGTCCGCGGCCTTGAACCCGCGTGGCCAGTAGAGCTGCGGTACGACGTAGTCGACCGTGCCCTTCTTGATCCAATGCCGGGCGTCGGCGTAGATGGAGTCGTAGGCGGACATGCCGCCGGTGGCCGAGCCCGTCGGGTCCTCGGACTTGTTGCGCCAGATCCCGAAGGGGCTGACGCCGAACTTGATGTACGGCTTCACCCCGTGCACCGCCGCGTCGACCTGCGCGATCAGCTCGTTGACGTTGGCGCGCCGCCAGTCGGCCCGCTTCTGGCCCTTGCCGTACTTCCTGAAGGCGGCGTCGTCGGCGAACTTCGTGCCCGCTCCCGGGTACGGGTAGAAGTAGTCGTCGAAGTGGACGCCGTCCACGTCGTAGCGTTGCACCACGTCCTTGACGACCGCGGTGACGTGGTCCCGAACCTCCGGCAGGCCCGGATTGTAGTAGATCTTGCCCTCGTGCTTGACGATCCAGCCGGGGTGCCTGCGGGCCGGGTGGCCTGCGGGCAGGCCTTCGGGGCCGCCCTCGAAGGCGGCGCGGTAGGGGTTGAACCAGGCATGGAACTCGAGGCCGCGACGGTGGGCCTCGGTGATCAGGAACGGCAGTGGATCCCAGCCGGGGTCCTTGCCCGCCGTACCGGTCAGATACTCCGACCAGGGCTCGAGAGACGACTTGTAGAAGGCGTCGGAGGCCGGGCGGACCTGGAAGAACACCGCGTTGAAGCGGCGTTTGACCGCGTTGTCGAGAAGCTTTACGTACTCCGCCTGCTGCCGGGCGATCGGCAGGCCGGTCCGCGAGGGCCAGTCGATGTTCTTCACCGTCGCGATCCAGACCCCGCGCATTTCCCGCTTGGGGTACTTCGCGTCGGTCGGGCACGACGCCGTCACGGAGTCCGCCGCGAGCGTGCCGGACGCCTGCTTGGCGGCCACGGGCTTGGCCGACGTGGCGGGCTTGACGACCTTGACGTGCTTGGCCGGCTTCGCGGGAGGGGCGTCCGGGCCGAAGGTGTAGGCCGCCCCGGTGGTGACGACGGCGAGGGCGGCTGCGGCGAGCAAAGGGCGTCCGGTTCGCATGGTTCATCAGTCTGACATCGGGACCGAGGTGCTTTGGTCGGAAAAAAAGAAATCGTTCTGTGATGTTACTGTTACGTGGGTAATTCTTTGGGAGGCGTGATCCGGGCGAGGTCACGCCTCCCTGTCCGGGGTCAGCCCGCGACCTTGTCCGCCAGGTGGGCGGGGAGCGGTTCGTACCGCAGGAAGACGCGGTGGAACGTCCCCGTGCCGTGCGACATGGAGCGCAGGTCGATCGCGTAGCGGGTGATCTCCAGCTCGGGCACCTCCGCGCGTACCAGGGTCCGCCCGACGCCGACCGGCTCGGTGCCGAGGACGCGGCCCCTGCGGGAGGAGAGGTCGGACATCACCGAGCCGACGTGGTCGTCCGGGACCAGCACCGACACCTCGTCCACCGGTTCGAGCAGCAGCGTCGGAACCTTGGAGGCCGCCTCCTTCAGTGCGAGCGCGCCGGCGATCTGGAAGGCCATGTCCGAGGAGTCCACGGAGTGGGCCTTGCCGTCGTACAGCGTCACCCGCACGTCCACCATGGGATACCCGGCCACGACGCCGCGCTGCATCTGGGTGCGCACCCCCTTCTCGACAGAGGGGATGAACTGGCGCGGCACAACGCCGCCGACGATCTTGTCGACGAACTCGAAACCCCCGCCGGAAGGCAGGGGCTCGACCTCCAGGTGGCAGATGGCGAACTGGCCGTGCCCGCCGGTCTGCTTGACGTTGCGGCCCAGGGCCTGGCAGCTTCCGCCGAAGGTCTCCCTCAGCGGCACCCGCAGCTCGATCTTCTCGACCTCGACGCCGTGCCGCTTGCTCAGGCGGTCGAGCAGGACGTCGGCATGGGCCTCACCCATGCACCACAGCACGAGCTGCCTGGTCTCCGAGTTGTTCTCGAGCCTGAGCGTCGGGTCCTCGGCGACCAGGCGCTGCAGCGCCTGCCCGAGCTTGTCGTCGTCCGCCTTCGACTTCGCCTGGATCGCCACGGGTAGCAGCGGGTCCGGCATGGTCCAGGCGGTCATCAGCAGCGGCTGCTCCTTGTCGGAGAGGGTGTCCCCGGTCTCCGCCCGGGACAGCTTGGCCACCGCGACGATGTCACCGGCGACGCACCTGGCGGTCGTGCGCTGGAGCTTGCCCAGGGGCGAGGAGAGCGCGCCGATGCGCTCGTCCACATCGTGGTCCTCGTGACCGCGATCGGCCAGCCCGTGCCCCGAGACGTGCACCGTCATGTCGGGGCGCAGCGTCCCGGAGAACACCCTGACCAGGCTGATGCGGCCCACGTACGGGTCGCTGGTGGTCTTGACGACCTCGGCCACGAGCGGGCCGTCCGGGTCGCAGGCGATGTCGGGGACCGGCTTGCCGTCGATCGTGGTGATCTCGGGCAGCGGGTGCTCGAGGGGCGAGGGGAACCCCTGGGTGATGAGCTCGAGGACCTCGAGCGCTCCCACGCCGCCCCCGGTGGCGAGAACCGGGTAGAAGCCGCCGCGCGCGACCGCCTTCTCGAGGTCGCCGATGAGGGTCTCCGTGCCGATCTCCTCACCCGAGAGGTAACGGTCCATCAAGGACTCGTCCTCGCTCTCCTGGATGATCCCCTCGATCAGGGGAGCGCGGTAGACCTCGATCTGGTCCTGATAGGAGGGGCCGGGGGCGTTCTCCGTGCGCGTGCCGGTCGCGTAGTTGTAGAACTTCTGGGTCAGCAGCCCGATGAGGCCGTTCATCCTGCCGTTGGTCACCACCGGCAGGTACAGCGGTGCCACGCCTTCGCCGAAGTCGGCCTGGCAGGTGGCCAGGACCTCCTCGAAATCGGCCCGCTGGTGGTCGAGTTTCGTGATCACCACGGCGCGCGGCATCCCGACGGACGCGCACTCCTCCCAGAGCATCCGGGTCAGGCCGTCGACGCCCTCGGACGCCGAGACGACGAAGAGCGCGGCGTCCGCCGCGCGCAGCCCGGCCCGCAGGTCGCCGACGAAGTCGGCGTAGCCGGGCGTGTCCAACAGGTTGATCTTGATGTCGTTGTGGACCAGCGGGGCCACGGTCAGGTTCACCGAACGCTGCTGGCGCACCTCGACCTCGTCGAAGTCGCTGACCGTGCTGCCGTCCTCGACCCGGCCGGTCCGCTGGATGGTCCGCGTCGCGGCCAGGAGTGTCTCCACGAGGGTCGTCTTGCCCGCGCCGGAATGGCCGACCAGCACGACATTGCGAATCATGTCCGGCCGGTCGGCCGCGGGTGCCCTACCCGCGGCTCCCGTTGTCCCGCCGGTTGCCTTCTCTGCCACGTCGCCTCCCGCGTCGTTGCCGAAGGAGCGCGGCCGACTGCGGCCACACCCCGGGGTCCGCCGCCGCGTCCGTACACCGCAAGGACGCGGTGTGTTCACCAAATACCCATGTGGCGGATATCACAAGAGGGCTGGGCCAATCCGATCGCGGAGCGTTGGATACGCGCTCACAGGCTGTGTGGCCTACGATCGGAGCGCGATGCTGAAACTTCTGCGCCCCGCCGTAACCCGAATCCTGACTCCCCTGGGCAGGGCGCTCGCCCGCCGGGGGATCAGCCCCAACGTGGTCACCGCGGTCGGCACGCTCGGCACCGTAGTCGCAGCTCTCTTCTTCTATCCCCGTGGACAGTTGTTCCCCGGCACCGTCGTGATCACTATTTTCGTGTTGGCCGATCTTCTCGACGGGGTCATGGCCAGGATGGCGGGCCAGGGAAGCCTCTGGGGGGCCTTCCTCGACTCGACCCTCGACCGGGTCGGCGACGCGGGCATCTTCTCGGGGCTGGTGATCTGGTTCATGGTCGACGGGCAGCAGGTGCTGGCTGGTGTCGCGCTGTTCTGCCTCGTCGCCGGGGCGCTCGTGTCCTACATCAAGGCCAGGGCAGAAGGCATCGGCCTGAAGTGTGACGTCGGCCTCGTCGAGCGGCCAGAGCGGCTGGTCGTCGGCCTGGTCTCCACCGGTCTCGGCGGTCTCGGTGTGCCGTACGTACTGCCGGTCGGGCTCTGGCTGCTCGCCGTCGCGAGCGCGGTCACGGTCGTGCAGCGTCTCCTCCACGTCCGCCGCCAGGCCGTCTCCGCGGCGTCCCGCACCCCCCGCTGATCGGAAAAGCGATGACAGACAAGCCGTCTTCCCAGGATCGTCTCGTCGCCGCGGGATTCAGCGCGGGCTGGGCGATCGTGCCCCGCCTCCCCGAGCGCTTCACGGCCTGGGCCTTCCGGGTGGCCGCCGACCGTCTCTGGAAGCGCCGCGGAGGATCGGTGCTCCGCCTCGAGGCCAACCTCGCCCGGGTCAAGGGCACCTCGAAGGACGACCCGGCGGTCCGGGCGCTGAGCCGTGAGGGCATGCGCTCCTACTTCCGTTACTTCCACGAGGTCTTCCGGCTGCCCTCCATGCCGACCGATGAGATCGTCTCCCGCATGCACGTCACCGGTGACCAGCCGATCTATGACAACCTTGCCAAGGGGCGCGGCGTGATCCTCGCGCTGCCGCACATGGGCAACTGGGACCAGGCGGGCGCCTGGTTCACCGCGACGGGGCACCCGTTCACCACCGTCGCCGAGCGGCTCAAGCCCGAGTCGTTGTTTCACCGTTACACCGCCTTCCGCGAGGGGCTCGGCATGGAGGTGCTGCCGCTCACCGGTGGGGACGGTCACACCTTCGGCACCCTGTCGCAGCGGCTGAGGGCGGGCGGCACGGTCGCCCTGCCCGCGGAGCGAGACCTCACCGCGAAGGGGATCGAGGTCCAGTTCTTCGGGGCGGCCACCCGCATGCCCGCGGGCCCCGCGCTGCTGGCCGTGCACACAGGGGCGGCGCTGATCCCGGCGATCCCCTGCTTCAGGGGGGCCGACTGGGGCCTGCAGTTCCACGAGGAGATCACGGTCCCCGCCGAGGGCACCCGCAAGGAGAAGGTCGCGGCCGTCGCTCAGGACCTGGCCACCGTCTTCGAGAAGGGCATCGCCGAGCACCCCGAGGACTGGCACATGCTCCAGCGGCTTTGGCTCGAGGACCTGGAGCCACGCGGATGAGGGTCACTGGGCGCCGCGAGCGGGGCGGGCGGAGCGGACGAAACGGCGACGCGCGCCCTCGGCGGGGCGTGCGAGGAGTGATGAGAGAGCAGTGAGGATCGGCATCGTCTGCCCGTACACCTGGGACGTGCCCGGCGGCGTCCAGGCGCACATCCGCGACCTCGCCGAGGCCCTCATCGAGGAGGGACACCAGGTCTCGGTCATCGCCCCCGCTTCGGAGAACGCCCCGCTGCCCGCCTACGTGACCTCGGTCGGCAGAGCGGTCCCCGTGCCCTTCAACGGCTCGGTCGCCAGGCTGTCCTTCGGCTTCCTGTCGGCCAACCGGGTGCGGCGCTGGGTCCGCGAGGGCCGTTTCGACGTGTTGCACGTGCACGAGCCCGTCGTCCCCTCCGTCGGCCTGCTTGCCTGCTGGGTGGCCAAGGGCCCGATCGTGGCCACCTTCCACACCTCCCACGAGCGTTACCGTTCCCTGTCGGTCACGACGCCCGTGCTCATGAGCGCGCTGGAGAAGATCAGCGGCCGGATCGCCGTCTCCGACGCCGCGAGGAAGACCTTGGTCGAGTTCATCGGCGGCGACGCCGTGCTCATCCCCAACGGGGTCGCGGTCGGCCGCTACGCCGGCGCCGAGCCGCTGCCCGGCTGGGACGAGGGTG
This sequence comes from Streptosporangium sp. NPDC051023, assembly GCF_040689595.1. Lineage (NCBI taxonomy): Bacteria > Bacillati > Actinomycetota > Actinomycetes > Streptosporangiales > Streptosporangiaceae > Streptosporangium > Streptosporangium sp. NPDC051023. Next base: position 9,958 of record NZ_JBFBCE010000113.1, read on the forward strand.
AGGTGATCGGCTTCCTCGGCCGGATGGACGAGCCGCGCAAGGGGCTGCCTGTGCTGCTCGAGGCCTTCTCCAAGCTGGCCCCTGAGCGTCCCGGGCTGCGCCTGCTCATCGCCGGGCCCGGGGATGCGCAGGAGGCGCTGGAGAGGGTTCCTGCCCGCTTCCGCGACCGGGTCAGCCTGCTCGGCATGGTCAGCGAGGAGGACAAGGTGCGCGCCTACCACTCGGTCGACGTGTTCTGCGCGCCGAACCTGGGCGGAGAAAGCTTCGGCATCGTGCTCACCGAGGCGATGTCGGCGGGCGCCGCGATCCTGGCCAGTGACATTCCGGCCTTCCGAAAGGTGCTCGACGACGGCCAGGCGGGGGCGCTGTTCGAGACGGGCGACGCCGGGGCGCTGGCTCGCGAGGCCGCCGCGCTGCTCGACGATCCGCAGCGCCGGGCCAAGCTGTCCGACGAGGCGCGCCAGGCCGTGTGGAAGTACGACTGGTCGACAGTCGCCCGCGACGTCCTGCGGGTTTACGAGACCGTCGCCAGCACCGCGGGGGTCGAGGAGGACGACAACCGATGACCACGACACTGATCCTGGTCGTGGGCGCGCTCGTGCTGCTCACCGCCGTCTACATCTCCTGGCGGGCCGGCCGCCTCGACCGGCTGCACATCCGGCTCGAACTGGCCCGCGAGTCGCTGGACGCCGCACTGGTACGGCGGACCGCCGTGGCCCTCGAACTGGCGGCCTCCAGGCTCCTCGACCCGGCGACGAGCCTGGTGCTGGCCACCGCGGCGCATGAGGCCCGCACCGCGGGCCCTGAGGAGCGCGAGCACGCGGAGAGCGACCTGTCGCGCGCGCTACGGGCGGTCGTGGACCAGGAGCGCTTCCGCGACCGTCTCGCGGACACCCCGCCGGGAAGCGCGCTGCTCGAGGAGCTTGGCGCCGCGGTGGCCAAGGTGCTCTACTCGCGTCGCTTCTACAACAACGCGGTCGGCGTGACACGCACCGCCCAGCGCCGCTGGCTGGCCAGGACGCTCAGACTGGCCGGGCACACGGAGTATCCCGGCTTCTTCGAGATCGACGATGCCCCGCCGCAGGCCCTCGGCATCGAATAAGGCATACAAGAACCCGGATATCCGGCAAGTCGGGCACAGGTAAGCTCTTGGGCGTTTCGTGGCCGATTTGAGGAGATGAACCGTGCGGGTGTCCCGGATGATCGCCGTCGCGCTGGCGGGAGCTGCCGTTCTCGCCCCAGTCGCGGCCTGCTCCTCGAACGAGCCCGCTCCCGGGAAGAACCCCCAGGCCGCGCCCTCTCCCTCGGAGACGCCGACCCCGGAGCCCCCGGCGACCCACCCCTTCACCGGCCTGCCCGGCGCCGCGCGCAGGCCCGTGCTCGCCGCCAAGATCGAGAACACCTCGGCGGGCAAGCCCCAGCTCGGGCTCAAGAGCGCGGACATCGTCTACGTCGAGCAGGTGGAGGCGGGGCTGACGCGCCTGATGGCCATCTTCTCCTCCAAGCTCCCGGCCAAGATCGGTCCGGTCCGCAGCGCGCGGATCTCCGACCTGCACATCCTGCCGCAGTTCGGCAAACCCGCCCTGGCCTACTCGGGCGTGCAGACCAAGATGATCCCGAAGGTCCAAGAGGCGTCGCTCGTCGACGTCTCCGACAGCAAGGCCCCGGGCGCCTACTTCCGCCAGCCGGGCCGCTACGCGCCCTACAACCTGTTCGCGAACACCAAGCAACTGCTGGCCAAGGCCCCGGGCACGAGTAAGGCCAAGGACATCGGCTTCACCTTCGGTGACGCCCCCCAGGGAGGCACGCCCAAGAAGTCGTTCAGCGTCAAGTACCCGTCGGCGCGCTTCACCTTCGCCTGGTCGGAGACCGAGGGCAAGTGGCTCGTCTGGCAGGACGGCAAGAAGGACATGGCGGCCGAGGGCGGCCAGCTCGGCGCGCCCACGATCGTCGTGCAGTACGTCAAGACCGACCGCTCCGAGTTCCACGACCTGAACCAGAGCTACACGCCCCTGGTGCACAGCATCGGCAAGGGCAGGGCGGTCGTGCTCCGTGACGGCCAGGCCTTCAAGGCCGCCTGGTCGCGAAAGACGGACAAGGACGGCACGGTTTTCACCACGGAGGCGGGGGAACCGATGAACTTCGCCCCGGGCCAGGTCTGGGTCGTCCTCGCGGCTCCGAAGCCTGTCATTCCCTGAGCGGCCGTACGGTCCTTATCATCATGTCCAAGAAGATCACTTAAGAGCGACAAGATGGTGTGTAAAGGGACATGCCGCTCAGCGCCTACGATAGAGAACGCCGGAAACCGCCCGGGAGGGCGATCCGTGATCCGCAATCCAGCCGTCGTGAGGTAGAGACCGTGTCCAGCAGCACGCCCGAAGTCACCGAGACCGCCGTCACCGGAACCGCCCGGGTGAAGCGCGGCATGGCAGAGATGCTCAAGGGCGGCGTCATCATGGACGTCGTCAACGCGGAGCAGGCCAAGATCGCCGAGGACGCCGGCGCCGTCGCCGTCATGGCCCTCGAGCGGGTTCCCGCCGACATCCGGGCTCAGGGCGGCGTCTCGCGGATGAGCGACCCCGACATGATCGACGGCATCATCTCCGCCGTCTCCATCCCCGTGATGGCCAAGGCCCGCATCGGCCACTTCGTCGAGGCGCAGGTGCTCCAGTCGCTCGGTGTCGACTACATCGACGAGTCGGAGGTGCTGACTCCGGCCGACTTCGCCAACCACATCGACAAGTGGCGGTTCACGGTGCCCTTCGTCTGCGGCGCGACCAACCTGGGCGAGGCGCTGCGCCGTATCACCGAGGGCGCGGCGATGATCCGCTCGAAGGGTGAGGCGGGAACCGGCGACGTCTCCAACGCCACCACGCACATGCGCAAGATCCGGGGTGAGCTCAAGCGGCTCTCCTCGCTGCCCGAGGACGAGCTGTACGTCGCGGCCAAGGAACTGCAGGCGCCGTACGAGCTGGTCGCCGAGGTCGCGAAGACCGGCAAGCTCCCCGTCGTGCTCTTCACCGCGGGTGGCATCGCCACCCCCGCCGACGCCGCGATGATGATGCAGCTCGGCGCCGAGGGCGTGTTCGTCGGCTCCGGCATCTTCAAGTCGGGCAACCCGGCCCAGCGCGCCGCGGCGATCGTCAAGGCCACCACCTTCTTCGACGACCCGGACGTCATCGCCAAGGTCTCCCGCGGCCTGGGCGAGGCCATGGTCGGCATCAACGTCGACGACATCCCGGCTCCGCACCGCCTGGCGGAGCGCGGCTGGTAGGAAATTCCGCAAAAGGCGGCATCCCTGAGGGATGCCGCCTTTTTCATGACCGGAGATGTTCACTCAAGGGTCATGATTCTCCGCAAGGCTGACGGACGTTCAGGTCTGTTCCCCCCCGGAGGCCCCCATGTCCCGGCTCAGCCGACGTTCCTTCCTCGTCACCGGCATCGCGGCGGGTGCGGTTGCGGGTATCCCTGCCGTGGCAGACGCCGATTCGGAACCCGCCCAGGAGAGCGCGGCGGCCCTGGCCTCACGCGGGCTGCACGCCGACCCCTTCACGCTTGGCGTCGCCTCAGGCGACCCCGACTCCGACGGTTTCGTGATCTGGACGCGCCTGGCGCCCCAGCCGCTGGCGGAGGACGGCTTCGGCGGTATGCCGGACCTCCCCTTCACGGTCCACTGGCAGGTCTACGGCGATGAGACGGGACGCCGCGCGCTCAGGCGGGGCGTCGCGGTCACGACCAGGGAATGGGGCCACTCGGTCCACGTCGAGCTGGACGGGCTCGCCTCTGACAGGGAGTACTGGTACCGCTTCAAGGTGGGGCCGTATGTCTCGCCGATGGGCAGGGCCAGGACCGCCCCGCACCCACTGTCCTACGGCTCGGGCCTGGCGATGGCCTTCGTCTCGTGCGCCCAGTACGAGCACGGCTACTTCACCGCCTACCGGCGCCTGGCCGAGGAGCACCCCGACCTGATCCTGCACCTGGGCGACTACCAGTACGAGTACAAGCGGGACACCTACACCATCCCCGGCGGCAACGTCCGCGACCACGAGGGCCCGGAGACCGAGACCCTGGCGAACTACCGCCAGCGGCATGCGCAGTACAAAGCCGACCCCGACCTGCAGGCGGCGCACGCCGCCGCGCCCTGGCTGGTCGTCTGGGACGACCACGAGCTGGACAACAACTGGGCCGATGAGGTGCCGGAGAACCCCGAGATCCCGCAGCCCAACTTCCTGGCCCGGCGCGAGGCGGCCTTCCGGGCCTATTACGAGAACATGCCGCTGCGGCGCATGTCCATCCCCAGGGGCATCGACATGCAGCTCTACCGGCGGATCCGGTGGGGCAGGCTGGCCACCTTCCACATGCTTGACACCCGGCAGTACCGCAGCGACCAGGGCTGCGGCGACGGTTACCGCGACTGCCCCGCCGCGATCGACCCGGCGCGCTCGATCACCGGGGAGGCGCAGGAGCGCTGGCTGCTCAACGGCTTCCACCACTCGCGGGCGCAGTGGGACATCATCGGCCAGCAGGTCTTCTTCGCCCAGCGCGACAACAACGCCGGGCCTGCCAAGGTCACCAGCCAGGACGCGTGGGACGGTTACGTCGCCTCACGGCAGCGAATCACCCAGGGGTGGGTTGACGCGGGCGTGCGCAACCCGGTCGTGCTCACCGGCGACGTGCACGCCCACTGGGCCGGCGACCTCAAGCTCGACTACGACGACCCGACCACGCGCACGGTCGGCTCCGAGCTGGTCGCCACCTCCATCACCACCGGCGGCGACGGCAGGGACTCCGACCCGCAGACCCAGCCGTTCCTCAAGATCAACCCGCACTTGAAGTTCTACAACAACCAGCGCGGCTACGTGCTCACGCGGATCGAGCCCGAGCTGCTCACCGCCGACTTCAAGGTTCTTCCGCAGGTGCAGCAGGGGGGTGCCGAGGCGCACGTCAAGGCCACCTTCGTGGTTGAGGACGGCGTGCCGGGCGTCCAGCAGGCCTACCTGCGGCCGCTCGACCCGTCGGCGCGCAGGACGCCCGGGCTGCCCGAGGCGGATCTCGTCCAGGAGGTCGTCGACCTGGAGACCAAGCGTCCCTGAGGCCGCCCGGAGCCGCAAAGGGGCGGCGCCTCGCGGGGCGCCGCCCTCTTTTCGGAATAATAGTTAGCCAGGCTAAGTTAGACTGGCTAACTATGACGACGGACGAACTTGCGGAAAGTCTCTCCAAAGAACTGCGCCACCTGGTGCTGCTGCTGCGCCGCGCGGTCGCGGGCCAGCCGCTCACCAGCCAGCAGTACGCCGTGCTGGGCTCTCTGGAGGGCGGCCCCCGCAGGATGACCGAGCTCGCCGAGGAGCACGGCGTCCAGCTGCCCACCATGACCGTGCAGATCAACCGGCTCGAGGAACCGGGCCTGGTGGCGCGCGGTGCCGACCCGGCGGACGCCAGAGTCCGCACCGTCGAGCTCACCGACGAGGGCCGCGCCCGCCTGGTGGCCGTACGGCGATCCCGCGTCGCCTACCTGAGCGGGCAGCTCGACACGCTCACCCAGGGCGAGCGCGAGGCCATCTCCGTCGCCCTGCCCGCGCTGGCCAAACTGGGCCGCTCCTGACACCCGCCCCTCCCGGGGTCCGTCCCCTCCCTTCTCCCAAGGAGTCACTCCATGTCCTCACAGAGCGGCGGTGGAATCCTGCGCCAGCCGATGTCCGTCTGGGCCACCGCGTTCGCCGCGGTCGTCGCCTTCATGGGCATCGGCCTGGTCGACCCGATCCTGCCTTCAATCGCCAAGGGCCTGAACGCCGGGCCCAGCCAGGTCTCCCTGCTGTTCACCAGCTACTTCCTGGTCACCGCCGTGGCCATGCTCCTCACCGGCTGGGTCTCAAGCAGGATCGGCGGCAGGCGCACTCTGCTGCTCGGCCTGGCCCTGGTGGTCGTCTTCGCCGCTCTGGCCGGAACCTCGGGCAGCGTCGGCGAGCTCATCGGCTTTCGCGCCGGATGGGGGCTGGGTAACGCCTTGTTCGTCGCCACCGCCCTTGCGGTGATCGTCGGCGCGGCCAGCGGTGGCGCCGAGGCGGCCATCGTCCTGTACGAGGCGGCCCTCGGCCTGGGCATCTCCATGGGTCCGCTGGTCGGAGCCGCCCTCGGTGACTGGAACTGGCGCGCTCCCTTCTTCGGCACCGCCACCCTCATGGCCATCGGGTTCGTCCTCATCGCGACCCTGCTGAAGGCCACCCCCAAGCCCACCGCGCGGACGCGTCTCGCCGACCCGCTCCGCGCTCTGGCCCACGGCGGCCTGTCGACCACGGCGTTCACCGCGTTCTTCTACAACTTCGCCTTCTTCACCATCCTGGCCTTCACCCCGTTCATTCTCGGCATGTCGCCCTACGGCATCGGTGCGGTCTTCTTCGGCTGGGGTGCCTGCGTCGCCCTCGCCTCGGTCTTCGGCGCCCCCGCCCTGCAACGCAGGATCGGCTCGGTCAAGGTGCTCCACCTCTCCCTGGGCGTGCTGGCCCTCCTCCAGGTGGGCATCGCGCTGTCCGGCCACACGGGGATCGTCGTCTTCGTCGTCCTGTCCGGCATCCCGATCGGCCTGAACAACACGGTGTTCACCGAGGCGGCCATGGAGGTCTCCGACGCGCCGAGGCCCGTCGCCTCGGCCGGATACAACTTCGTCCGCTGGATGGGCGGCGCGCTCGCGCCCTACGTCGTGACCAAACTGGGGGAGGAGATCGGTCCCGCGGTGCCGTACTGCCTGGGCGCGGCCTGCTGCCTGGCGGGCATGGCCGTCCTGTACGGCAGGCGCCACCACATGAGGAGCCTGGAGCGGGTCGACGTCGGCCACACTCTCCAGGACGCCTCCGTCGCGGCCTGACCGGACGCGAAGGGGCCGGTGAAGAAGATCCGGTTTGGGGCGACGTGTGGAGTGGCCATACGCTGAAGGGGCATTCCGAGCCCCTTGAGAGGACCACTGTGAGCATCGCCCCGACCATCGGTGTGTTCGCCCTGCAAGGAGACGTGCGTGAGCACGCGCGTGCCCTGGAGGCGGTTGGCGCGAAGGCGGTGGCCGTACGGCGCCCCGGCGAGTTGGAGGCGGTCGACGGCCTGGTCGTCCCGGGCGGGGAGTCGACCACGATGTGGAAGCTCGCCGAGACGTTCGAGCTCCTCGAACCGCTCCGGTTGAGGATCAAGAGCGGCATGCCCGCCTACGGCTCGTGCGCCGGCATGATCATGCTGGCCGACCGGATCGAGGGCGGTGTCGAGGGTCAGCAGACCATCGGCGGCATCGACATGGTGGTCCGCCGCAACGCGTTCGGCCGTCAGGTCGACTCCTTCGAGGCCGACATCGACTTCGCCGGCCGAGGCGCGCTGCGCGCGGTCTTCATCCGCGCCCCGTGGGTGGAATCTGTCGGTTCCGATGTCGAAGTGCTGGCTCGGGCCGAAGCTGAGGATAGGATCGTCGCGGTCCGCCAAGGACCGCTGCTCGCCACGTCCTTCCACCCGGAACTTACCGGGGATGTCGGTGTGCATTCATATTTTGTTGACATGGTGAGGGAGCTCTAGCCGATGTCCGGCCACTCCAAATGGGCGACGACGAAGCACAAGAAGGCCGCGCTTGACTCCAAGCGGGGCAAGCTGTTCGCCAAGCTCATCAAGAACATCGAGGTCGCGGCCAGGACCGGCGGCCCCGACCCGGACGGCAACCCGACGCTCTACGACGCCATCACCAAGGCGCGCAAGAGCTCGGTCCCGATCGACAACATCGAGCGCGCTCGCAAGCGCGGCGGTGGCCTCGAGGCGGGCGGCGCCGACTGGCAGACCATCATGTACGAGGGGTATGCCCCCGGCGGGGTCGCGGTGCTGATCGAGTGCCTCACCGACAACCGCAACCGTGCCGCCTCCGAGGTCAGGGTCGCCCTGACCCGCAACGGCGGCTCCCTGGCCGACCCCGGCTCGGTGTCCTACATGTTCAACCGCAAGGGCGTCGTGCTGGTGCCCAAGGGTGAGCTGTCCGAGGACGACGTGCTGACCGCGGTCCTCGACGCCGGGGCCGAGGAGGTCAACGACCTCGGCGACCAGTTCGAGGTCGTCTCCGAGGCCACCGACCTCGTCCCGGTCCGCAAGGCCCTGCAGGACGCGGGGATCGACTACGACTCCGCGGAGTCCAGCTTCCTGCCGACGCTGAACGTCCCGCTCGACGAGGACGGCGCGCGCAAGGTCTTCAGGCTGATCGACGCCCTCGAGGACAGCGACGACGTTCAGAACGTCTGGGCCAATTTCGACGTCTCCGACGAGGTCCTGGAGAAGCTCGACGCCTGAGCGGTCCAAGAGAACCGGATTGCGGGCGCCCGTCTCCCCGAGACGGGCGCCCGCTCGTCCGGGCCGCGGAACCGATTCGCCTTTCCCCGCGCCCGCTGCCTAGGTTGGGTGACTGTGGAGCTACGTGATTTGACGGTCGACGATCTCGACGCGGTGACGGACAATCGCAGGCGCGCCTTCGGGCCGGTCTCGGACGCCGAGCAGGAGGACTGGGTCAGGCTGGTGACCCCGATGCTCGGTGAGGGGAGATACCTCGGCGCCTTCGACGGCCCTCGCCTGGTCGCGACGAGCCGGATCAACGACTTCACCCAGTGGTGGCACGGCAGGCAGATGTCCATGGGCGGCATCGCCTCGGTCACCGTCGCCCCCGAGGACAGGGGCAGGGGCGTCGGCAGGACGATCATGCAGGCCGCCCTCGATCGCTGCGCCCACCTGGGACACCCGATCTCGGCCCTCTATCCGGCGACCACACGCATCTACCGTTCGCTGGGCTGGGAACACGCGGGCGCCATGCACCGGGCCGTGCTGCCGACCGAGGCCCTGCGGGCCATCAGGCAGACCGAGCCGGTCGAGATCCGGAGAATGGGCCCCGGCGACGCCACCGAGGCGGTCTCGGTCCTCCGCGGCGTCCACGCCGCCACCCGCGCCTGCGGCCCCGTCTGCTGGGGCGTCGCCGCCTGGGAGTCGCGTCTCGCGGCCAAAGACGACTTCATGTACCTGGCGAAGGACGGCTTCGTCATCTATCGCTGGCACGGCCCAAACCTCGAGGTCTCCACTCTCGTCGCGGCCTCGGAGGCGACCGCGAGGGCGCTGTGGTCCCTGGTTGGCTCCTCCGCCTCGATCGCCAAGTCGGTCCACGCGGTTGTTGCCCCGGATGACCCCGTCTTCTGGCTGATCGGCGACCGTCCGAAGGACGAGGTCGGCCAGACCCGCTGGATGTTCCGCGTTGTCGACCTCGCCTCCGCGGTCTCCCGGCGGGGTTTCCCCGGCGGAGTCACCCTCGAGACCGTGATCCAGGTGGACGACCCCCAGCGGCCCGCGAACTCCGGTCCCTGGCATCTGTCCATCTCCGGCGGGTCCGCAACGGCCCAGCCCGCGGGGACCCTGCCGACGGCCCTGCCCGTCTTCACGGCCGGAGCCTTCTCCGCCCTGTTCGCCGGGGTCCCGACCGCGACCCTCCGCCGCACGGGAATGCTCACCGGCTCCGCGGACGGCGACGCCGCGCTCGACGCCGCCTTCCAGGCCAGGCCCCACATGCTCGACTACTTCTGACGGGCCGCACCGGGTAACCGTGCGTCGCGTCCGCGCAAGCGGTAGAGTCTGGCACCGAACAGATGTTCGGCGATCGGAGGCGTGTCGGTGCGGTTGCCCGAGCTGCGGGTGATGGGGGTCGACCCGGGACTGACCCGGTGCGGGCTCGGCGCGGTCGAGGGACGGCCGGGAGCGCCGTTGACCCTGGTCAAGGTCGGAGTCGTGCGCACCCCCGCCGACGAGGAGATCGGCGCCAGGCTCGTGGCGATCGAGGCGGGCATCGAGAGCTGGCTCGACGAGGTCAGGCCGGACGCGGTCGCCGTCGAGCGGGTCTTCGCCCAGCACAACCTCAGAACCGTGATGGGCACGGCACAGGCCTCCGCCGTGGCGATCCTGTGCGCCTCGCGCAGGGGGCTGCCGGTGGCGCTGCACACGCCGTCCGAGGTGAAGGCCGCGATCACCGGCAGTGGCACGGCCGACAAGCAGCAGGTGGGGACCATGGTGACCAGGCTGTTGCGCCTCGACGCGATGCCGAAGCCCGCCGATGCCGCGGACGCGCTCGCGCTCGCGATCTGCCACGTGTGGCGGGGCGGGGCGCAGAACCGGCTGGCGGAGGCGGTCGCCAGGGCCGCCACCGGGCCCGCGACGACCCCCGCCGCCTACTTCCGCGGCAGGGGCAGGGCCGGATACTCGAGAGGAACCACGAAGTGATCGCCTCGGTGCGGGGACGGGTGGCCGCGATCGCACCCGACGGAGCTGTGGTCGAGGTCGGCGGGATCGGCGTGCTGGTCCACTGCACGCCGGGCACGCTGGCGGCGCTGCGGGTCGGGGAGGAGGCCAGGCTCGCCACCTCCCTCGTGGTCCGCGAGGACTCGCTGACGCTGTTCGGCTTTGGCGGCGACGACGAGCGCGCGGTCTTCGAGATGCTGCAGACGGCGAACGGGGTGGGCCCCAAGGTCGCCCTCGCCATGCTCGCCGTGCACACGCCGAACGCGCTGCGGATCGCCGTCGCGAGCGCCGACGTCAAGGCGCTGACCCGGGTCCCCGGGGTCGGCCCGAAGGGCGCCCAGCGGATCATCGTCGACCTCAAGGACAAGCTCGGCACGCCGGAGGAGGCCGTCAACGCCGCGCTCGACGGCGGCGTGGCCGTGCCCCTCTGGCGCGACCAGGTGCACTCGGGACTGGTAGGCCTGGGTTACTCGGCCAGGGACGCCGACGAGGCGGTGGCCGCCGTCGCCCCCCAGGCCGACGCCGAGATCGCGCAGGGCCGCGCCCCGCAGGTGGCGGCGCTGCTCAAGGCCGCGCTGCGCGCGCTGAGCGTCCGATGACGGGGGACTCCGAGACAAGGGGACGGATCGCCCGCCCGCGGCCTTCCGCGGCCGTTCACCCGTGCGAGTCCGTGACAGGGACGCGGATCTGCGGGTCCGTGACGGGGACACGGATCCGGGAACGGCGTCGCGCGCCAGGCGGGAGTGGGACCACCAGGACGGGTGCCCGAGTGAGTGAAGGTGGACCGGCGTGAGCGCAGAGCGGGATCTGGTCTCGCCCGAGGCCGAGGGCGACGAGCGGCTGATCGAGGCGGCGCTGCGCCCCAAGCGCCTGGAGGAGTTCATCGGTCAGGCGCGGGTGCGCGAGCAGCTGTCACTGGTGCTGCACAGCGCGCTGCGGCGTAACCGCCCCCCCGACCATGTGCTGATGAGCGGTGCCCCCGGCCTGGGCAAGACAACCCTCTCCATGATCATCGCCACCGAGCTCTCCGTGCCGCTCAGGATCACCTCGGGACCCGCCCTCGAGCGGGCCGGCGACCTCGCGGCGATCCTGTCGACCCTCTCCGAGGGAGAGGTCCTCTTCATCGACGAGATCCACCGGATGGCCCGTCCCGCCGAGGAGATGCTCTACCTCGCGATGGAGGACTTCCGCGTCGACATCGTCGTCGGCAAGGGGCCGGGGGCGACCGCGATCCCGCTGGAGGTCGCGCCCTTCACCCTGGTCGGCGCGACCACCAGGGCCGGGTTGCTGCCCGCGCCGCTGCGCGACAGGTTCGGGTTCGTCGCGCACATGGACTTCTACGACGTCGCCGAGTTGGAGCAGGTGCTGCACCGCTCCGCGCGGCTGCTCGGCCTGCGGCTTCCCGGCGACGCCGCGCACGAGATCGCCGGACGTTCCCGAGGTACGCCCCGCATCGCCAACCGGCTGCTGCGCCGGGTGCGCGATTTCGCCGAGGTGCGGGCCGACGGGGTGATTACCAGGGACGTCGCCTCGGCGGCGCTGAACCTCTACGAGGTGGACGCGGAGGGGCTCGACCGTCTCGACCGCGCCGTCCTGGGCGCGCTGCTGCGCAAGTTCGGCGGTGGTCCTGTCGGCCTGTCCACGCTGGCGGTGGCGGTGGGGGAGGAGCCGGAGACGGTCGAGGTGGTCGCCGAGCCGTTCCTGGTACGGCAGGGGCTGCTGGCCCGCACGCCGAGAGGGCGTGTCGCGACCGCCGCAGCCTGGGTCCACCTGGGTCTGACGCCGCCCCCCGACGCGTTCGGTGCCTCGATGATGCCCGATCTTGGGGATGACTCGGCGTCTTCCTGACGTTGAGTTACGGTGAGGAACCGTGCGGGGTTGATCACGAATCGGTGACAACGGTATCGAAATGGGAACTTCCCCGCGCGCCAGATCGTGACTTCGTTGCCGCGCTCCTAACAGCTCGCCTAAACTCCGTGGCTTGGCTGGCTGTGTAGGCTGACGTGCTGAGCGGCGTGGCCTCATAGACGTACCGGCCCCGGCCGGTCATCCTTAACCGAAGGAGCGGCCCAATGGGCGGCAATTATTCCAGCCTTATCATGATCGCTCTGATGGTCGTGGTGTTCTACTTCCTGCTCATCAGGCCGCAGCGGAAGCGGCAGCAGGAACAAGCTCAGATGCAGAACTCCCTCGCCCCCGGGACCCGCATCATGACCACAACCGGGCTTTTCGCGACAGTGACCGCGATCGACGCCGACGACGTGATCCTTGAGATCGCCCCCGGTGTGGAGACCCGCTGGGTCAAGGCGGCGATTGGCCGCGTGCTGACCCCGGTTGACGACGCTGACGACGATGATGTCAAGAACGTCGACACGGTCGGGGACAATGCAGTGGAGGCCGTGGAGCCGCAAGGTGACGACCAGGACTCGACGACCAAGAAGTGATGAGTAGGCTCGCCAACAATCCCTATAGCCGAAAGAACTGACGACCAGTGGCCCGACCGACCAGCGGCCAGAGCAGACCGGGGCGCGTGCTCCTCCTGCTTCTGGCGATCATTCTCGCCATGGCCGGGGTGATGTTCCTCAACAGGGCATACACCCCCGAGTATGGCCTCGACCTCGCCGGCGGCACGACAGTGACGCTGCAGGCCGTCCCCCCGAACGGCACGGCGCCCACGGAGGAGAGCCTCGACCTCGCGGTCGGCATCATCCGGAACAGGGTGAACGGCAGCGGCATCTCCGACGCCGAGGTCGCCAAATCCGGTGACAACATCATCATCTCCGTCCCCGGAGTTGGCCAGGAGGAAGTCGTCAAGCTGGTCGGCACCACCGCGGAACTGCGGTTCCGCCAGGTGATGGCGGTCACGGCCGGGTCACCTCCCCCCCCGGGCCAGATGCCCACCCAGGCGCCGACACCGTCAACCTCACCCTCTTCCACGGCTCCCGGCAAGAAGGGCGCAGGGACGTCGTCCCCGTCGGCCTCGCCCGCGGCCGAGGGGAGCAAGGGCGCGAAGACGCCGGAGCCGACCGCGACAGCGGCCGCGAGCCCGAGCGGCTCGCCCGCGGGCCGAGCCCTGTCCGAGGCGCTCGTCAACCCCAGCCCGGCCGCGACCCCCACCGCCTCCACGGCCTCCGACAAGCAGGCCGGCTCGGGCAGGAACGCCAAGCCCGGTAAGAGCGCTTCGCCCTCGGCCCAGCCGAGCCAGAGCGCCGCCCCCTCGGCACAGCCGACCGCCCCCTCGGACAATCCGATGGACGGTGTGGACACCAGCGGCATCGACCCGGCGGTCCTCAAGCAGTTCGAGGCGCTCGACTGCTCCAAGAACAAGGGCCAGGGCGCTCAGGACGACCCCGCCAAGCAGTACGCAGGCTGCAGTCAGGACGGCAGCGCCAAGTACGTCCTCGACAAGGCGGCCGTGACCGGCAGCGCGATCGCCAGCGCCAACGCGGGCGTCGACCAGACCACCGGTGAGTGGCTCGTCCAGCTCTCCTTCAAGGGACAGGGCCCCGACCAGTGGTCCAAGGTCACCACCACCGCGTTCAACTCGCAGCCGCCGCGCAACCAGGTCGCCATGGTCCTGGACGGCGTGGTCATCTCCGCGCCGGTCATCCAGGAGCCCATCACCGGCGGCAGGGCGCAGATCTCCGGCAGCTTCACCCAGGTGACGGCGAACGAGCTGGCCGGCCAGCTCAAGTTCGGTGCGCTGCCGCTGAAGTTCGAGAAGAGCTCGATCGACGAGGTCTCCTCGACCCTGGGCGCCGACCAGCTCCGCGGCGGCCTCGTCGCCGGCGCGATCGGCCTCGGCCTGGTGCTCATCTACTCGATGCTGTACTACCGCGGCCTGGGCATCGTCTCGGTGCTGAGCCTCCTGGTCGCGTCGATCCTGACCTACCAGGCGGTGGTGCTACTCGGCGCGTTCGCGGGCTTCCGCCTGTCGCTGCCGCACATCATCGGCCTCATCGTCTCGATCGGCATCACCGCGGACTCGTTCATCGTCTACTTCGAACGCATCCGTGACGAGATGAAGGAGGGCCGCCGCTCGCTGCGGACGGCCGTCGAGGTCGCCTGGACCCGTGCTCGCCGGACCATCCTGATCGCCGACGCGGTCATGTTCATCGCAGCCGTCGTGCTGTACTTCCTGGCCGTCGGCGGTGTGGCCGGGTTCGCCTTCGCGATGGGCCTGACCACGCTCATCGACATCGTCGTGGTGTTCCTGTTCACCAAGCCGTTCGTCGCGCTGCTGGCCAAGCGGAAGTTCTTCGCCAAGGGCCACAAGCTCTCCGGCCTCGACGCCGAGCGCATGAGCAGCACGGCCGCAGTCGGCTCCAAGACCGTCCCGCAGGAGGCATGATGTCCGGCATCGCGCGCCGGTTGTACCGCGGCGAGGTCGACGTCGACTTCGTCGGGCGCAGGAAGCTCTGGTACGGCCTGTCCGCCGTGCTGCTGCTGATCTCCATCGCCGGTCTGATCGTCAACGGCCTCAACCTGGGCGTCGAGTTCAGGGGCGGCTCGGTGTTCTCCTTCAAGGCGCCGGCCGCCCAGATCCAGGACGTGCGCACCACCTTCGCCGACGCGGGCGCCCACCAGGTCATCGTGCAGACGACGAACAACGGCTGGCGGGTCACCACCGAGAGCCTCACGCCGGAAGGGGTGACCAACACCCAGAAGACGGTCGCCCAGAAGTTCGGCCTGCCGCAGAACCAGGTCAACCTCCAGGTGATCGGCGCCTCGTGGGGCGGTCAGGTGGCCGACAAGGCGATCACCGGCCTGATCGTCTTCATGCTGGCCATCATCCTGTACCTCACGGTCGCCTTCGAGTGGAAGATGGCGTTGTCGGCGGTCGTCGCGCTGCTCCATGACCTGGTGATCACCGCGGGCGTCTACGCGTGGTCCGGCTTCGAGGTCACCCCGGCGACCCTGCTGGGATTCCTGACGATCCTCGGATACTCCCTGTACGACGCGGTCGTCGTGTTCGACATGATCAAGGAGGTCACCGCCAAGCTCGGTACGACCTCCAAGATGACCTACACGCAGGCCGCGAACAACGCGCTGAACCACACGCTGATCCGGTCGCTGAACACCACCCTGGTCGCGATCCTGCCGGTGGCCGCGATTCTGTTCATCGGCACCACGCTGTTCGGCGCGGGCACGCTGAAGGACCTGTCGCTGGCACTGTTCGTCGGCATGATCGTCGGGACGTACTCCTCGCTGTGCGTGGCGACGCCGATGCTGGTCACGCTGAAGGAGCGCGAGTCGCGCTACCAGGCGATCGCCCGCAGGCTCGCCTCCCAGAGCGGCAGCGGGAAGAGCGGCGGCGCGAAGAGCGTCAAACAACCGGTGACGGCGGGAGCCCCCAACGGCGTCGCGCCGGACGCAGAAAAGCGTAAGAAGAAGTAGGCCACCCGACAAAGCCTCCGTCCCCTCACCGGGGGCGGAGGCTTTTCTTTAGAGGAAGTGACGATGACCGACCTGAGCAGGCTCATCCTGGAGCGGATCCGCGACGTTCCCGACTACCCCCAGCCCGGAGTGCTCTTCAAGGACATCACCCCGTTGCTCGCCGACCCGCAGGCCCTGGCCGCCGTGGTCGACGAGTTCGCCGGGCTCTACCCGGTCGATAAGATCGTCGGGATCGAGGCCAGAGGGTTCATCCTGGCCGCCCCGGCGGCCTACAGGGCGGGCGCAGGTTTCGTCCCGGTACGCAAGAAAGGCAAACTGCCCGCAGAGACGCTTGAGGCGTCCTACGATCTGGAGTACGGCTCCGCCACCATCGAGGTCCATCGAGACGCCTTCGCCCCCGGGGAACGCGTCCTGATCGTCGACGATGTGCTCGCCACCGGAGGTACGGCGCGCGCGGCGGTGGAGCTGGTCCGCAGGGCGGGCGCCGACGTCGTCGCCATCGCCGTGCTCATGGAACTGGCCTTCCTCAACGGTCGGGAGCGACTGGACGGCGTCGAGGTGCATTCCCTCGTGATTGTCTGATCCCACCCCGCCGGGGAAGGTATTTGAACCGGTCTGGATACACTGGGGGGATCTGGACTCGAACGTGAGGAGTCTGAGTGCCCCGTGATGTGGTCGTCCCCGACGTGACCGCCGACGGTGGCGGTCCCGCGACGGCCGTCCCGGCAGGCGATGCCGGTTCCGCCATGTCCGGAGCCACCGAAGAGAGGCCTGCCGTAAGGCGCAGGCTCGCACGCTTTGGGGGGCAATGGGGTGGCGCCATGAACCCGGTGCTGGAGCCGCTGTTCCGGACGGTCCGCGCGACCCATCCGAAAGCGGACCTACGGCTCATCGAGCGTGCCTACGACGTGGCCGCCTACCATCACCGTGATCAGAAGCGTAAAAGCGGAGACCCGTACATCACCCATCCGCTGGCCGTCGCGACGATCCTCGCGGAGCTGGGAACCGACGACGAGACGCTGTGCGCCGCGCTGCTGCACGACACCGTCGAGGACACCGCCTATGGCCTCGACGAGCTGCGCTCCGACTTCGGTGACAGCATCGCGCTGCTGGTCGACGGCGTCACCAAGCTCGACAAGGTCAAGTTCGGTGACGCCGCGCAGGCCGAGACGGTGCGCAAGATGGTCGTCGCGATGTCCCGCGACATCCGGGTGCTGGTGATCAAGCTCGCCGACCGCCTGCACAACATGCGCACCATGCGTTACCTGCCCGAGCACAAACGGCAGCAGAAGTCCCGCGAGACGCTGGAGATCTTCGCTCCGCTCGCCCACCGCCTCGGCATGAACACCATCAAGTGGGAGCTGGAGGACCTCGCGTTCGCCATGCTCTACCCCAAGCGCTACGACGAGATCGCCAGGATGGTCTCCGAGCGCGCCCCGCGCAGGGACCTGTTCCTGCAGGAGGTCATCGAGAAGGTCTCGGGAGACCTGCGCGAGGCCAAGATCCGCGCGGTGGTCAAGGGACGTCCCAAGCACTACTACTCGGTCTACCAGAAGATGATCGCCAGGGACGTCGCCTTCGACGACATCTACGACCTGGTCGGCATCCGGGTGCTGGTCGACACGGTCCGCGATTGCTATGCCGCCCTCGGGACGATTCACGCGCGATGGAACCCGGTGCCCGGCCGGTTCAAGGACTACATCGCGATGCCCAAGTTCAACATGTACCAGTCGCTGCACACCACGGTCATCGGCCCCGAGGGCAAGCCCGTCGAGCTGCAGATCCGCACCCACGGCATGCACCACAGGGCCGAGTACGGCGTCGCGGCGCACTGGAAGTACAAGGAGGACATGACCACCTCCGGTCCTCCGGGGGCGAAGCTGAAGCCGGCCAGCGACATGGCCTGGCTGAGGCAGCTGCTCGACTGGCAGAAGGAGACCGCGGACCCGGGCGAGTTCCTGGAGTCGCTGAGGTTCGACCTGTCGGTCTCCGAGGTGTACGTCTTCACGCCCAGAGGCCAGGTGATCGCCCTTCCCGAGGGGGCGACGTCCGTCGACTTCGCCTACGCCGTGCACACCGAGGTCGGTCACCGCTGCATCGGCGCCCGGGTCAACGGCCGCCTGGTGCCGCTCGAGTCGCGCCTCGGCAACGGCGACACCGTGGAGATCTTCACCTCCAAGTCGCCGGACGCCGGCCCCTCGCGTGACTGGCTCAAGTTCGTCAAGTCCGGCCGTGCCCGCAACAAGATCCGGCAGTGGTTCTCCAAGGAGCGCCGCGAGACCGCGATCGAGGCGGGCAAGGAGGCCATCGGCAGGGCCATGCGCAAGCAGGGCCTGCCACTGCAGCGCCTGATGTCCGGAGAGTCCCTCCTGGCGCTCGCCAGGGACCTGCGCTACCCCGATGTCTCCGCGCTCTACGCGGCCGTCGGAGAGGGCCACATAGCCGCCCAGGCGGTCGTACAGAAGCTGGTGCACTCCATCGGAGGGGTCGAGGGCGCCGAGGAGGACATCGCCGAGGCCTCGGTGCCGACGAAGCTGCGCGGCCGTCCCCGCGGCCGCGGCGGCGCGGGCGTGGTCGTCGCGGGTGACTCCGACGTCTGGGTGCGCCTCTCGCGCTGCTGCACCCCCGTTCCCGGTGACGAGATCATCGGCTTCGTCACCCGTGGTCACGGGGTCTCGGTGCACCGCACCAACTGTCCCAACGTGGAGCAGCTGAAGTCCGAGCCCGACCGCCTGGTCGAGGTCGCCTGGTCGGCCGCGGAGGACTCGGTCTTCCTGGTCGCGCTCCAGGTCGAGGCGCTCGACCGGCCACGCCTGCTGTCCGACGTGACACGGACCCTGTCCGACCAGCACGTCAACATCCTGTCGGCGTCGGTGACCACGTCCAAGGACCGTGTGGCGATCAGCAAGTTCACCTTCGAGATGGGCGATCCCAAGCACCTGGGACACGTCCTGAAGGCCGTCCGCAACATCCAGGGCGTCTACGACGTCTACCGGGTGAGCGGCGCGGGCTCCTGACCCCGGGCCCGTTCCCGTTGGAGGGAGCGGGCCCGCCTCCCGCCGTCCGTCGGTGCCGCCCGGCCGTGCGCCGCCGTACCGGCGCCGGTGGGGTCCTCCAGCGGAGCGGGCGCGTCAGCCCGCCGGGCTTCGTGAGCGGGTCAAGCCTGAGCTGCGCCGGTTCGTGCACTACGGCGCGACCAGCCAGGACATCAACGACACGGCGTCGATGCTGGTCGCCGC
>NZ_JBFBCE010000114.1:0-28132 GCF_040689595.1 Streptosporangium sp. NPDC051023
ATGTGGACGTCGAGCGGATGAGACAGATCGAGCCTCGGACACAGCAAGCAGATTTGGGCCCTTCCGGGCAGACTCCGGGAGGGCGGGGGTGGTCAGCCGAGGAAGAACCCGCCGACCATGGTGATCACTATGACCGCGTAGACCGAAACCTCCTCCGGCAGCAGGAGGAGCGCGAGCAGGTCGAGCAGGGCCAGTGCCCCGAGGATTGCCCAGGTTCTGGGCCTGCGCAGGATCGCCGTCAACCGGTTCATGGCTTGTGGAACTTGAACCAGTTGGTGAACGACCAAGTCGCCTTGGGCTGGGTGACCATGTTCCTTGCTCCTCTCAACACTTCGGTGCCCATGGGAAGTTTCACACCCGCCTGGGCCTTGGCGAGTTCCTGGCCGGCCTTCAGATAGCGGCCCGCGGTGCCGAGTGCCGCTCCGGTGAGCCCGGCGAAGGCGAGACCCGTCAGGTTGAACCGGCTGGAGCCGGCGTTCTGCACAGAGTAGGACGCCATGCCGACCGCCGCGCCCGCCACGATGCCGCACACCAGCGTCACTCCGCACGCGCCCACCGCCACGGCGCCGATGACGCCGACGCCGATCGCCGCGGCCGTCCTGCCCCAGCGGTCCCACCAGCTCTGCTTCTTCTTCTTTTTCGCCTGCTCCAGCTCCTGCTGCGCCTTCCTGAGCTTGGCCTGCTCCTCGGCGAGCGCGTCACTGAGCCGCTTGTTCTCGGCCATCAGCTCCGTGAGGCGCTTGGACGCGGCCGGGTCGGTGAACTGCAGTATGCACGACTGGCTCGTGCACTGGCCGGGGTTCGTGGTGGTGGTGCTGCCACCGCCGCTGTACCCGGTTCCGCCGCTGCTCTGCCCCGTACCGTTGCCCGACCCGACGGTGGTCCTGCTGCCGCTCCTGGAGGCGGCGACGTCGGTGCTCCTGCCGGAAAGCAGCGGTGTCGACCCGGTGGCGGGGGGCGCCGTCGGCAGGGGGGTGCCGTCGGGCCTTATGCCGTCCCTGCGGCATTCGTCGTCGAAGCAGACCCGCAGCCCGCTGGGGTCGGACCAGGCGACGGGGTTGTTGCTCGCGTAGGCGTAGCCGTTGATCTGCTGGGGGTCGGACAGGTCCATCACCGGGTCGGCGGAGACGAACCGGCCCGTGGCCACGTCGTACTCGCGCGCCCCGAGATGGGTCAGGCCGGTCGAGTCGTCGGCGATGCCGCCGACGAAGCCCCGCTGGCCGGGCCAGGAGGCGGGAACGGTTCCCCTGGCGCCGCCGTAGGGGGTGGTCGACCTGCGGGTGTAGGCGAGCGTGGTGGCGTTGACGACCAGTTCCTCGGTGTCGTGGTGGTCGCCGAGCAGGTAGTTGACCTTGCCGTCGCCGGTCCTGACCACGGTGGCCTGCGGGCCCTCGTAGTAGCGGGTGCCGGTCACCTTGCCGCCGCCGAGGGTCAGCTCCTGCCCGTCGAGGTAGAGGGTGACGGAGCCGGGGTCACGGCGGATGATCCGGTTACCGTCGGCGTCGTAGACGAAGGCGCTCACCCTGCCCGCGACGGTCGAGGAGGCCAGGTCGCCCTCGGCGTTCCAGGTCATCGCCTGGTCGCCCAGCGCGGTGACGCGGCGTTTGGTGTTGCCGGTCGCGTCGTACTCGAAGGTGTCGGTACGGCCTCCGGCGGTGTCGACCTTGAGCAGGGTGTGCGGCTGCGGCCCGCCCGCGGCCGGGTAGGTGTAGGTGCGGGTCACATCCCCGGTGGTGGCGTGCTGGACCTCCTTGGTGCGGTTGCCCACGACGTCGAAGGTGAAGGTCTGCCAGTAGGGGGCGGGCCCGCCGACGGTCGCGGCCGACGGCGCCGCAGCGCAGTCGTCGGTCGCGGTCCACGCCTCGGTGAGACGCCGCCGGTGGTCGTAGGCGTAGCACTGGGTGTCGACGCTGGTCTTGTCGTCGCGGTCGTCGCGGACGCTGGTGACGTCCCCCACGGCGTTGTAGGCGAAGACGGTGTTGTCGATGGTCTGCGGGCCCGTCCTCTCCCGGTCGTTGAACACCTGGCCCAGGCGCCGGGTGGCGTCCTCGTAGACCATGGTGTGCACGACGCGGGTGCCGACGTCGCCGAGCACGGTCTGCAGGACCTCCTCGTAGGGGGAGTACTGCGTGCCGCTGACGTAGAGCCGGGAGCCGTTGTCCAGCGAGGCGGTCTTGCCGAACCTGGTGTAGGTGGGCCTGACGGTCTCCGCGGGCAGCCCGCCCGCGGCCTGGTAGGAGGTGGAGGCGACCAGGCCCGTGTTGGGCTTGTAGGTCGTGCCGATGGTGTAGGTGCCCGCCAGGAGCCCCTCCGCCTGCGGGATCGTCACCGTGGATCCGGTGGTGCGGCCCGCGCCGTCGTAGCCCTTGACCGCGTTGACGTAGGCGTTGCCGTTGTCGTAGCGGGTCGAGGAGGCGAGCAGGCCCTTGCCGCCGGGCAGGGTGTCGTAGGCCCATTCGGCGAGCTTGCCGCCGCCCTGGCTGACCGACGTCTTGCGGCCGAGCTCGTCGTAGGCGTAGGCGAGCGTGACCCCTCTGGCGTCGGTGGTGCCGGTGCGGTGGCCTGCCGCGTCGTAGGTCCAGCGGGTGGTGCCGATGTCGGGGTCGGCCAGGGTGGTCCTGCGGCCGCGCAGGTCGTAGGAGTAGGTCCAGGTGTTGCCCGCGGGGTCGACGACCTTCTGCAGCTGTCCCTTCTGGTCGTAGCCGTAGGCGGTGGCGTCGTACTTGGTCGCGGTGAACGCGGGGTTGCGGTCGGGGTACTGGCGCAGCTCGGTCGTCCTGCCCCTGACGTCGGTGAGGGTGAGTGTGGCGGCGGCGCCCTCCGGCGGGACGACGGCCGTGTAGTTGCCGCCGTAGGAGGTGGTGCCTCGCCACTTCTCGACGTTCAAGGACTTGAAGATCTCCGCCGTCTCCCTGTCCTGGCCGTCGAACTCGGTGACGGTCTGCGAGGGAACCTGGTTGTCGGGGACCCCGAACAGTTCCGCGCCGGGAGCCTGCGCGTTCCAGTAGGCGGCGTTGGCCTTCCAGGTCCTGCCGTGGGAGTCCAGGAAGGAGTCGCTGATCAGGCGCCCGCCGCCGTGGGCCTCCTGCTGGGTCTGCCGCTCACGCAGCAGGCCGTCGTAGAGGGTGATCGACGTCCGGTAGGAGCCGTCGTCGAGCAGGCTTCTGTGGGTCACCGCCGTGGGGGCGGTGGCGGAGATCGCGTAGGTGTAGGTGAGGTCGGCGGCCGAGTTCTTGGCGTGTCCCGGCAGCCACACCGCGGTCAGCCTGCCGACCGCGTCGTAGTCGGTGAAGGCGGTGCGCCCGTTGGCGTCGGTGGCCGACAGGGTGAGCCCGCGGATCCCGTCGAGCACGGCCGTGGTGGTGAATCCCTTGGGGTCGGTGATGGTCGTCCCCGTCGGAATGCCGGTGGCCGGACTGTAGGCGGTCGTGGTGGTGTGGCCTAGTTCGTCGGTCGCGCTGGTCGCCCGCCCGTAGGCGTCGAAGCCCGCGGTGGTGGCCGCGTAGACGGCGCTCGCCCCGTCGAAGTGGTCGAGCGTCTCGGTCCTGGTGACGTTGCCCTGCCCCGGCTTGGGCGCCGCGCCCAGGGCCTGGCCGTCGTAGAAGGTGCGGGTCTCGGAGAGCGTCGCGCCGGGGGCGGCGCAGGTCCCGGCCGTGGTCTTGACGGCCGAGGGATAGGAGACCAGCCAGTTGGCGGTGTCCCTGGCGGTGTAGGCGGTGGTGACGCAGTTCTCGTCTCCGGAGACGGCGGTGTCGCCCTGGTCTTCCGAGGAGAGCACCTGGCCGAGGTCGCCGTGGGTGTAGCCGGCGCGGGTGCGCCGCCAGGCCGTGCCGGTCGCGGTGGTGATCAGGGTACGGCTCCGCTTGACCGACGTGCCGATCTGCCTGGCGGTCAGCGCGGGCCGGTCCTTGACGGCCCTGGTGGCGGTAACCGGCGACAGCCACGGCTCGGTGACCGAGGCCGAGGCGAGCGCGCCGGTCTCCCCCGTGTAGGTGAGGGTCTCCAGCGTCGCCCCGGCCAGCGCGGGGTCGTCGCTGACCTGGTTGCCCTCGGAGTCGGGGACGGTTGCGCCCAGGCCGCGCAGGTAGACGGTGTCGGTCTGGCTGCGCGCCGTGGCGCCGACCTTGGTCCTGACGGTCTGGTACCCGCGGAACTGGCTGTAGGTGCGGTGCTTGTCGAGGACGAACTCGCTGTCGTCCTTCACCCAGGCGGCGCCGCCCAGGTACTCGTAGGAGGTGACCACGGACTCCGAACCGGAGCCGGCGACCTTGTCGTCCTCGACGACCTGGGTCACGACGTACTTGTGGAACCAGTCCTTGACCGGCTCGGTGTACCCTTCCGGCGTCCACCACGACGGGTGGCAGCGCTTGGTGTTGGACGCGGGATCCGGTGTCGCGCCGTAGACGCATTCCTTGGCCGAGTAGGTGACGAGGGCGTCGGCGCCGGTGTCGGAGCCGATCCGGGTGATGCGGTACTTGTTCAGCGGCGGCCTGCCCTCGTCGGCGTCGACCCGGTTCTCCATGAGCGTGCCGGAGAAGGTCGTCGCGGGCAGGGTGACGGAGTCACCGGTCCCCGACGCGGTGCGGGCGATCCTCGACAGCCAGAGCCCGGCGGCGGTGTTGTCGCCCGTGCCCGGGAAGTCCTGTGTCAGCGCCCAGGAGTCGACGACCTTGCCGCCGACCTGGGTGGTGATGGAGGTCAGCCGCTTGCGTGTCCAGAACGTCGGCGAGATGGTCGTGCACCGCGCGCCCTGCGCGCAGTTCTGGTCGACGGGGACGTCCGGCCAGTTGGCGGCGTGCTGGGCGTCGAAGGTGTCGCAGCCGGACAGGCAGCGCTCGCTGACGCCGAAGGACACCTTGGCCGGGGCGGTGGCGTAGACGTCGGAGGAGCGCAGGCCGTACTCGATGCGGTTGAGGTGACCCGCGCGGACGTAGTCGGTGTTGGCGGTGGCCGAGCCGCCCCTGGCGTAGGAGTTGGTCTGTCTGTCGTAGTAGTAGGCCATCGCGTTGCCGTGCGGGTCGACCACGTAGTCGAGCTGCCAGCGCCAGGGCTGCACGCAGGAGGAGTCGGCGTAGGCCGCGGCGTGGCAGGGCTCTGCCGGATGGTTGCCGTAGACGGGCACGGTGTAGGCGGAGCCGGTCTCCGGCCTGCCCGCGCTCCACCCGGGCAGGCGGTTCTTGCCGAACCAGTACTGCGTGCCGTCGGGCTTGGTGATGCGCCAGTACTCGTTGTCGGCGTCGCCGTTGGCGGTGTCGGCCGGGGTTCCGTTGAGGTGCTCGACGCGTGAGCCGTCGTCGGCGGCGAGCCGCCAGGTGCCCGAGGCGTCGTCACGGACCAGCGCGGTCGCGGTCCCGTTCAGCGACAGCGTGGCGTTGTCCGACTTCCAGCACAGGTCGCCGGTCTTGGTGGTGTTGTTCGCGCCGTTGCCCTGG
Organism: Streptosporangium sp. NPDC051023; assembly: GCF_040689595.1. Lineage (NCBI taxonomy): Bacteria > Bacillati > Actinomycetota > Actinomycetes > Streptosporangiales > Streptosporangiaceae > Streptosporangium > Streptosporangium sp. NPDC051023. The sequence goes on from NZ_JBFBCE010000114.1 coordinate 5,433, forward strand.
TCGTCGGCGCAGCCCTGGTAGCTGCGTTCGATGTAGCCGGGCTCGTACTCCCAGCCCTCCCCCAGCCAGGACGGCTGGTTGTTGGTCGAGGCGACGCGGCCGTCGACGCCGGAGGAGGAGTAGTTCAGCTCGACGGGCGGGGCGAGCTCTCCGGGGACCTGCGGCACCTCGATGCCGTAGGTGTAGCCGAAGCCGCCGGAGTTTCCGCCGCCCGACCAGGTGCCGGAGGGCGCGAGCGAGGTGGCCGTGTAGGCGCCGTTGGCGCCTTTCGGCCCGGCGACCGCGGCGAGCACCGCGACGCCGGAGGCCGCGACGTCGGCGGTGAGCGTGGCGGCCGAGGTGTCGTTGGCCGTTGTCAGCGGAGTCCTGGTACGGCACTGCGGCAGGCCGGGGCTGGTCAGGGCGCACTCGGGCAGCGTGACCAGCGACATGCGTGAGGCCCAGTCGCCGCCGAAGGCGCCCCTGACGGCCGCGTAGCCGACCTTGACCGACAGTGTGCCCGGTTTGTCCGGTCGGATGGTGAGCAGCAGGCCGTCCACGCCCGCCTTCACCGCGTCCTGCCGTGAGGCGAGGTCGATCCTGGCGGTTCCCGGCCCTTCGGCGAGGGCTCCGGCGGGCGCCGCCACGCCCACTGGGCCCGCCGGGCCCGCTGTCGGGGTCACGGCCACGCTCACCGGCACGTCACCGGCTTTGACGGCCCTCCAGTCCGGTTCGGCCCCGTCCTTTTTGGCCCCGTCCTTGGCGTTCTGCTGCGCCTGTGCCCCTTCCCGCGTCGCGGCCCGGGCTGCGCGCAGGTCGGCCTCGGCGGTCGCGGCCGCGGGCCAGGTGAAGGCGGGGGGCGCCTTCCATGCCTTGAGCTGGGAGTCCGCCGGGGGTGCCGGGGCGTCCTTGGCGACCTTCGTACCGAGGACGGAGTGTTCCTTCTGCACGGGACGGATCTTGAATGCCGGTCGCTGGGCCTGCGCGGGTGACGGGTGCAGCATGCCCGCCGCCAGCGCGGCCACCACGACCGCTACTGTCCTGCGTTTCATCGCGTGAGCTCCCATCAGAAGATCCCGGTGACCCAGGTGGCCCAGCCGGATCCGCCGACGTTGACGGCCGGGCCTCTGCCGGTCGGCGTGCCGGAGTGGAGGTAGAGGCCGTCGGGGACGCCGCCGGTGTTCGCGGCGACCCAGAAGTCGGGTCCTTCCGCGCCGGCGACCGGCTGGTAGGTGCGGACCCCGTCGACGGTGACGACCTTGCCCTGCATGTCGCCGGGCGCGCTGATCCACGGGTATCCGGAGGCGGGCCACGGCTCGGATCCGTAGGCGCGGGGCGGGCCGAGCACGTACTCGTCGGCGCCGGTCAGGGAGCCTGGCAGGACGGTGACCGCACCGCCGGCACGTTCGCGCAGCACGACGTCCGCGGCGTTCTGCGCGTCGGGAGCCGCCTCATCGACCACGTCGCCGGGCACGAGCACGTCGTAGCCGTTCAGGCTGATGGTCGCCGGACCACCGGAGCCGGGCGCGGCGGGCACGTCGATGACGGCCGGGGCGGCCAGTTCGCCGTTGGCGGCCGTGGCCAGCGGGCCGGCGACGGTGCCGGTGTAGAGGTTGAGTTTGCCGTTCTCGACGACCATCAGGTCGGCGCCCGGTTTGCCGTCGATGTTGCCCGGCGCGATCAGTTGCGTCACCGCCGACCAGTCGCCGCCGCCGGGGTGCTTGAGCTCTCTGCGCCTGCTGTAGTTGAGCCAGCCGGTGCCCTCGTTGGGGTAGAGCGAGAGCTTGCCCCCGGCCGAGCGGATGAAGATGTCCTCGTAGCCGTCCTTGCCCATGCCGTCCTCCTGGCCGACGAAGTCGCCCCGGTGGGCCACCAGGGCGCCGCCGAAGCCGGAGGAGCCGACGTCTTCGCCACCGTTGGTGGTGCCGTCGCCCCGGCCCCTGTACAGCCGCAGGGTCTGGCTGTTGGTGGTGGCGAGGATGTCGGGCAGGCCGTCTCCGGTGAGGTCGCCGTCGCGGTCGCCCGAAACGGTGCCGTCCGGTTCGGCCACGAAGACCGGCGGCGCGGTGACGATCATCGTGGTGTTGGTGGAGGCCTGCGAGGGGCTGCCGTCGTAGGGGGAGATGTTGCCGGCGACGTCGATCGCCGCGACGTGCAACCGGTTGTTGGGCCAGCGGTGCGGGTAGATCTCGATCACGGCCGAGCCGTCGGCCCCGGCTTTGACCCAGTTTCCGTCGGCGCACTTGCCGCCACCGACGGAGATGGGGTAGTTGAGCTTGTAGCAGAAGCCGTCGAGGTGGGCGTCGCTGGAGGTGAGCTTGACCTTCCTGGTCGAGCGTGCGGGCATGTCCGCGATGTCGATGCGGTGCCCGTCGGCGGAGGTGACGACCGGTTTGGTGGGGGCGACCTTGTCCACGACGAATCCGCAGTAGGGGGTGTGCGCAGGCGTGGTGTCGACGCCGTCGCTCGCGGTGGCCGACCAGTTGTAGCCGACGCCGTCGGACAACGCGTCGGCGGGGACGCGGTGGGCGGCGGTGCCGCCGTTGCCGACCCAGTAGTCGCCCTCGGAGATCCCGGCGCCGGGCCGCCACAGGCCGAAGTGCATCAGCAGGTTGCTGCCGTCGGGGTCGTAGGCGCCCGCGGTCAGGGTGACGTCGGTGTTGCCCACCACCGGCCAGGTGGCGGGGTTGTCGTCGCAGCGGATCGGCTGGTCGGAGCCGTTGTTGTTCCACGGCCCCTGGTAGGCGGTCTTGCCGGTCACCCAGGGGGAGCGGTTGTAGGTGATCTGCAGGACGGGGTTGGTGCCGTCCACCTTGAACTTCTTCCAGCCGTACGCCGAGCTCTCGTCGGAGGCCTTCAGGCCGAAGGTGATGTTGCCCTGGCCGTTGTTGGCCGCCTGCTGGACGGCGTCGGCCACCGCCCAGTCCGCGAAATCCTCACCGGCGGAGCCGCAGGAGCCCCAGCCGTGGGCGAAGGACTTGGTCTGCAGGGTACGGAGCCAGCCGGGCTGGTTGTTCCAGGTGACCCAGTTGCCGATGCCTCCCGTCCAGCCGAGGTCGACGCCGCGCGCCGAGCAGCTCCAGGAGGAGACGTTGAACACGTTGAGGGTGGCCGACAGGATTCTGGCGCCCTGCAGGCCGTTGATGTTCATCTCGAAGTAGGCGCGGGCGGTCAGCCCGGTGTCGGTCTCGTGGCCGACTCTGGCGACCGGCGGGTTCTCGCTGCCGACCCGGTTGCCGCCGTCGTAGTAGACGGTGTTGGCGACGCCGGAGGAGCTGGCCTTCTTCACGGCGTTCGCCCAGTGGTTCTTGTAGCCGCCGCTGAAGATCGGGTCGATGGTGACCGGGTAGACCGTCGCCGGGTCCTCAAGCAGCGCCCTGTCCGGGACGATCTCCAGGGTGCCGCCGCCGACGTTGGCCTTCATCGGCGCGTTGTGCGAGGCGGCGGCCTCGTGCTGTCCCGCGGCGTCGGCGTCCTGGGCGACCAGCCCCTTGGCGGCGGCTGGGGCGGGCGGGGAGTCCCACATGCGGGGCACGGGCGCGGTGAAGACCGGCTTTCCCGCGGTGTCGGTCGCGCTGATCCCGCCCTCGGGGGTGGCGGCGACGGTGAGCCCGGTGCTGGCCAGGCCGAAGCGCAGGGTGCGCAGGCGGGGGTCGGCCGCCGCCTGGCGCGTCTTGACGATCAGGTGGTGCACGAAGCTGTCGGCATCGGCGATGATCTTCAGGTCGACGCCGGGCAGCACTTCGGGGTAGGTCGCGGTGTCGCCTTCGAGGGCCGGTTTCGGCAGTGCTCCCGGCCAGGTCAGCGACAGTTTCCTGCCGTCCTTGTCCAGGGTGGCCAGCGGTCCCTCGCCGCCTCCTGAGAACGTCATCCGGAAGGTGGAGACACCGGGCGAGACCGTGCCGTCGGCATTGCGCCGCAGTGTGTCGTCGACCGGTTTCCACGCGCCGCCGACCTTGGCCCGCACGGGCCTGAGGTACTCGCGCGAGGTCAGGCTTCCTGAAGGGTTGGCGAACACCTCTGCGGTCTCGGTGCGCAGCTGGGTGATCTCCACCTGCTTCCCGGACTTCTTGGCCGCCTTCAGGGCGGCCGTCTCCTCCGGAGGGGCGGAGACGGCTGCCGGGCTCGGGGTGCCGCTCGGCACGGAACTCGGGGTGGGGCTCGGGGTGGCACCGAGGACAGCACTCGGTTCGGCACTCGGCTTGGCGGGGGGCGGATCAGCGTGCGCGGTTACGGGGGCGATCCCGCCTCCGATCAGCAGGGCCGAAACGGCCAGCCCCACCACCCCGCCACGACGCGCAAAACCCATCACAGGACTCCGATCTCAGACTCCCGGGACTGCGGAACCCGGGCATGATCAGTCCAGGAATCTAGATCGGCGGCGGGGTTCGGCGAATCAGTCACCGTGCAGTCACCGCGGCCCGGTACCGCGCCTCGGCATGAGTCTTCGGTCAGGGCTGATTAGGTAGGTCGAGCCTGGCCAGTTCGCCCCGCGCCGAAACGCCGAGCTTCTTGAAGGCGCGGTAGAGGTGGAAGTCGACCGTGCGCGGGCTGAGTCCCAGCGACCTGGCGATGGCCGGGTTGGCCGCCCCCGTCGCGGCCAGCCGTACGATGCGCAGTTCCTGGGCGGTGAGAGCGGCCTCGGCCCGGGACGTCCCGGCGGCCGGGTGCCCGCAGGCGGCGAGCTCGGCCCGCGCCCGATGTGCCCAGGGCCGCGCGCCCAGCCGCTCGAACCCCTCGAGCGCGACGGCCAGCCGGGCCCTGGCCTCGCCCCTGCGCCGTGCCCTGCGCAGCCGCTCCCCCCACACCAGTGACGTCCTGAACCTCACGAACGCGTCCGTGCCCTCCGCCCAGCGGTCGTCGCCGTCGCCGTCGCCGGGAAGGGCGCCGGTCAGCGCGAGGCAGAGCCGTACCGTGCCGTCCGCCCACGGTGCGCGGACCTGCTCGGCGGCCTCCCGCACCCGCAACAGGACGGACTCGGCCCTGGCGCGGTCACCACAGCGCACCGCGGCCTCCACGTGGTCGGCTCCGGCGAGCAGGGCGGCGATCCCTCTGGGCGGCGGCTCCTGGACGATCTTCTTCCAGTCTCCCGCCACGGCGTGCCGCGCGGCCCTGGCCCAGCCCTCGAGCGCGTGCGCCTCCCGCACCTCATGTGGCCTGGCGGCGGTGGCCGGTGGAATACCGGGCGCGCGGGACCCTGTGGTCACGGCTGCCAGCCACTGTCGTACGGCGACGAGCCCGCCGAACCGCCTCCCGCCGGAGGACAGGGCGGCCCAGCGCAGGCCCTCGTCCGCGCGGGCGATCGCCTCGGCGTACCGGCCCGCCCCGATCAGGCAGGCGGCGGCCACCTCCGCTACCTGTGGCAGCCTGTCGTAGAGCTGCCGCCGCGCGCACTCGGCGAGCAGCGCCTCGGTCTCGGCGACCGGCCACTCGCCCGTCAGAAGGCGCAGCCGTGCCCCGTCCAGGCGGGCGGCGAGCCGTTCCGTCTCCGGCCACGGGACGTGCGGCGCGCCGAGCCCGGCCGCCCTGGCGTGCTGCCCCGAGGCTCTGGCGGCCGCCGCGGCCAGGGCGAGACGGGCCGTGCGGTCCCGCGGGTGGGGGGTCAGCTCGGCCGCCCGCTGCAGGGCGTCCGCGGCCTCCGCGGCGCCGGAGCGTTCGGCGAGCCCGGCCAGCGCGGCGGCCGCCCGTTCGCTGGCGCCCAGGGCCGCCGCCGCCCGGTGCCACACGGCCTGCGGGTGCGCGGTCTCGGCCAGGAACCGGTGGACGGCGGCGCGCATCGTCACCGGGGCGGAGGCGTAGGCGGCGATCCGCGCCCGCGCGTGGGTGAAGGAGACCGTCGTCTCCTCGACGACGACCAGCCCGGCCCGCTCGGCTTCGGCGAGGTCGGCGGACGTGGCGCCCAGCAGGGCCGCGACGGGAAGGAACTCGGTCAGGTCGGCCGTGCCGAGCACGGCGAGCATGGCGAGCAGCCTGCGGGTGATCACGGCGACCGGCGGCGCGACGGCCGCCACCCGCTCCAGCGGCGACCAGGGCGAGACCAGCCGCCCGTTCCCGGCGGCGACGGCCTCGGACAACGCGGCCAGCGCGGCCGGATTGCCGTCACCGGCGGCCACCAGGAGCGCCCTGGTCGACGGCGGCAGCCACCCGGCACGGGCGTCGACCACCCGCCCGGCAGCGGCCTCGCTCAGCCTGCGCAGGCGCATCTGGGGAACGCCCGCGTAGTCGCGGGCCGTGTCGCTGACCGCGGCGAAACCGGTCACGGCGCCGACGGCGGACCCGGCCGTGCTCTGGGCCGTGCTCTGGGCCGTGCTCTGGGCCGTGGTTTCCACGGTGTCCGTCACGCTGTCCGTCACGGTATCTGCCACGGCCATGACGAGCCCGACCCCCGCGGCGCGGCCTGCGGCGAAAACCAGCGCGTCGGCCGTCGGGCCGTCGAGCCAGTGCGCGTCGTCGATCACCACCATCAGTCCCGTTCCGGCCGCGCGCGCGGCCAGCACGCGCGTCAGCTCGAGCCCGGCGCAGAGGGGATCGGGGTCCCCTGCGGCACCGACGAATCTGTGCAGGGCGGCGAACCCGATCCCGGACTCGGGCCGGAGCCCGTTGCCCGAAATCACCGCCGTCGCGTGCCCGGCGGCGTGTGCCAGCACGCTGGACAGGCCGATGCCGGGCTCCCCGCGCAGCACCAGCGCCCCGCCCCCGCCGCCGCGCGCCTGCCCGGCCAGAGCCGCGATCGCGGACAGTTCCCGCCCCCGCTCGAAAATCTTCACGGAAACCAGTCAACCCGGATCCAGCCCATTGAGTCGACCTTTAATACCCCCGTCACTGCCCGTTCAGTGACAGATCGACGCCCGAGGCTAGCGTCGAAGAGTGCTCCACGGGCGAACACCTGAGCTGCTGGCCGTCGACGGGTTGCTGGCCGAGGCGTCATCCGGCAGCGGAGGCGTGCTGGTCGTCACGGGTGAGCTGGGGATCGGCAGATCGACCCTGCTCGACGAGGCCGCCGCCAGGGCGCGGAAGCGAGGGATGCGGGTCCTGCGCGCCGGGGCCGTCGCCCGCGAACGCGGCCTGCCGTACGCGGGCGTCCTGCGCCTGTTCCCCGCCGCGCTCGAAACGCCCAGGCCGCGGACCGGCGAGCTGACGACGGGCCTGCGGCTGCTGGCCATGCTCGGCGAGGCCGCGGCGGACCAGCCCCTGGCATGCCTGGTGGACGACGTCCAGTGGCTCGACGAGCCGACGGCCGAGGTCCTGCAGTTCGCCGCCAGGCGTCTGGCGGGCATCTCGGTGGCCCTCCTGCTGGCGGCCCGCGACCCCCTGCAGCCCTACGACCTGGCCACGCTGCGGCTCGGCCCGCTGTCACAGGAGGACTCGGCCGCACTGCTCGCCGAGCGAGGCCACGACCTGCCCGCCCACACCCGGCGGCGGATCACCGAGGCCTCGGCGGGCAACCCGCTGGCGCTGACGGAGTTCGCCCAGACGGCGGGCCGCCCGGCGCAGACGTTGTCGCTCACCGTCTCCCACGCCACCGCCGCCAGGGTCCTCGCCACCCTGCCCCCCCTGCCCGCCGCGACGACGACCATGCTGCTGCTGTGCGCGGTCGGCGGCACCGCCGAGCCGGGAACGCTTGCGGCGGCGGCACTCGCGCTCGGCGCGGGATTCAGCGACCTGTGTCACGCGGAGATGGCGGGGCTGGTGCGGATCGAATCCTCGGGGGTGCGGTTCACCCATCCGCTGCTGGGGCCCGCGCTGCTCAGGACGGCGCCGATCACCGACCGGCTCGCGGCTCACCGGGCGCTGGCGGCCGTGCTCGATCCCTCGCGCGGCGCGCTGCACCGGGCGGCGTCGGCGACCGGCCGCGAACCCGGCACCGCCGACCTGCTGGAGCGGGTCGCGGCCGCTCTTCCCGGGCCCGCGCAGGCGGCCGCCGTGCTCCAGGAGTCGGCCAGGCTGACGCCCGTCCCCGGGCCACGTGCCCGCCGCCTGTCGGCCGCGGCCTCAGGGGCGGCTGACCTGGGGCTGGCCGCGCACGCCAGGAACCTGGCCGCCCGCGCCACGGCCCTGGCCCCCGACGCCGGGGTACGCCTCGAACTGGCCAGGGTCGAGGCCAGGCTGGCCGACCGGCACCCGACCGGCCCGGTCGAGGGCCTGCTGCTGGCCGGTGACGACCGGGCGGCGCTGACCCTGGCCTCGGCGCGGGTACGGCAGGCCAGGGACACAGGCCTGTTCGGCCTGCTCCCCCGGGCGCTCGGCGGCCAGGCCGAGGCGCTGCTGCACCTGGGCGAGCACGACGCCGCGCGAGAGGCGGCACGGGAGGGCCTGGAGCACGCACTCGACGGCGGCCAGGACCGGACCGCGGGCCGACTGCGCGGCATGCTCGCCTGGCTGGACGCGGTCAGCGGCACCGAGCCGCCCCGCGACGCCGTGGAAGCCGGCTCCTCGTTCGGCAGATGGGCGCTGGGGCTGTTCCACCTGGGCTGGGGCAGGAACGGCCTGGCGCTGGAGGCCCTGCTCGGCGGGCCGCTGCACCCCAGGTCGGTACCCGACCTGGTCGAGGCGGCGGCAGGGGCCGGTGAGGCGGCGGCCTGCCTGGGCCCGCTGGCCCGTTTCGAGGAATGGGCGGCCGGGACGGGCCGGCCGGAGCAGGCCGGTCTGGCACTGCGCTGCCGGGCGTTGCTCGACGGCTCCTCGGCCGAGCGGCTGCTGCCCGCGGCGGCGGCTCTGCTGCGGGCCGTGCCGTACGAGCAGGCGCGCACCGTCATGCTCCACGGCGAGCTGCTGCGCAGGGCCAGACAGCGAGGCAGCGCCAAGAGGACCCTGGAGTCCGCGCACACGATCTTCACCCGGCTGGGCGCCCGGCCATGGGCCGAGCGGGCGCTGGCCGAGCTCCGCGCCGCGGCGAGCACGCCGGGCAACGCCCTGTGCCGCCGCCTCACCGCGCAGGAGGAACGCGTCGTACGACTGGCCGCCACCGGCCACGGCAACAAGGAGATAGCGGGGCGCCTGGGCATCAGCCCAAGAACGGTGGGCAACCACCTCTACAAGGCGTTCTCCAAGCTGGGCGTTTCCTCACGGGGTGACCTGGCGGCCTTCTACGAGGCGGGTGTCTAGCGAGACCGCGGGCCGTACCCTCCCGGCCCTGACGTGACCGGCCCGCGCGGCGCCCGACTAGCCAGACGTCGAACCGATCGGTACTATCTCCTTCGTGCCAGTACCTAAGGGAACCTCTCTGGATCCTGCGCGCACCCGCGACGCCATCCTCGCGGCGGCGACCGAGATCTTTTACCGGCGCGGGCTCGACGGGGTCGGCGTCGCGGAGCTGTGCGGCGTGGTCGGGGCGTCGAAGGAGACGCTCTACCGCCACTTCGGATCCAAGGACGGCCTCATCGGCGCGGTCCTGGACGAACGAAGCGACCGGATCACGCGCTGGCTGGCCGGCACGGTCGACACAGCGGGCCCGGACCCCGGCGACCAGCTCGACGCCGTGTTCGACACCCTCGGCGGCTGGTACGCGGAACCGGGCTTCCGCGGCTGCGCGATCGTCAACGCGGCGGCCCAGCGGCACGACAGCCCCGCCCTCGAGGTGGCGGTCCGCCACCTCGGCCGCTACCTGGAGCTGCTGACCGGCATCGCCGAACGCGCGGGCGCCGCCCAGCCGGCCCTGCTCGGCCGTCAGCTGCTGATCCTGCTCGAAGGCGCCACCGTCGTCGCCGACCACCACGACCCCGGCGCCACCGCAGCCGAGGATGCCAAGCGGGCCGCGCGTGCGCTACTGGCGCAGGCCACCCGGAAAGCGAGTGTCACCTGATGGACGTCAACGGCTTCACGGCCCCCGGCTTCGACGCGGTCGCCGAGGCGTTCGCCCGCAACTTCACGGAGTTCGGCGAGGTGGGCGCGGCGTTCGCGGCCTACCGCGACGGCGAGCTCGTGGCCGACCTGTGGGGTGGTCACGCCGACCCGCAGACCGGCAGGCCCTGGCGGGAGGACACCCTGCAACTGGTGTTCTCCGGCACCAAGGGGCTGGTCGCCGCGTGCGTGCTCCTGCTGGCCGAGCGCGGACTGCTCGACCTCGACGCGCCGGCCGCCCGCTACTGGCCCGAGTTCGCCGCGGCGGGCAAGGGCGCCATCACGGTCTCCGAGATCATGTCGCACCAGGCCAGGCTGCCCGGGATCCGCGAGCCGATCGGCACCGAGCAGATACTGGACCCGGGCCTCATGGCCAAGCTGCTCGCCGCCCAGGAGCCGCTGGCCGACCCGCGCGCCGCCTTCACCTACCACGCCCTGACCTACGGGTGGCTCGCCGGCGAGCTGGTACGCCGCGTCGACGGGCGAAGCGTCGGCGCCTTCTTCGCCGACGAGTTCGCCCGGCCGCTGGGACTCGAGGTCTGGATCGGGCTGCCCGGCGAACTGCACCATCGGGTCTCCACGATGAGCGCGGGCCCGGGCTTCCTGGCCGACCCCGATGAGCCGCCCACCGGCGACCCGCTGCGCGACCTGGCACGCAACCCGCTGACGATCACCGGCTCCCCCGCCCTGTGGAACAGCGCCGCCTTCCGCGGCACCGAGATGCCCGGGGTGAACGCCCACGGCACCGCCCGGTCGATCGCCCGCTTCTACGCCTGCCTGGCACGCGGCGGCGAGCTGGACGGGGTGCGCGTGCTGAAGGAGTCGACGCTCGAGCGCGGCCGCAGGCAGCTTCGGTACGGCGTCGAGCCGTTGTGGGGCAGCCCGATCGCCTACGCGACCGGTTTCGAGCTGCAGACCGAGCTGGAAATCTTCGGCCCCGCGCCGGACGCCTTCGGCCACGCGGGCGCGGGAGGCTCCCGGCACGCGGCCTGGCCCACGGAACGGATCGGTTTCTCCTACGCGATGAACCAGGCCCACGCCGTCTATCCGGACCCGCGCCCGCTCGCACTGCTGAACGCCCTGTACACCGCGGCCCACGCGGCCGGGCCCCGCAACTGACACACGCGCCTCCCGCCCCCCTCGGAGGGGGTGGGAGGCGCCCCCGTCGGGCGAGCACGGCCGGCCCGTCCTCCCCGGACAACACCGCACCACGCCGAGGAGTGACCACGAAAGGCCGTGGAAGACGCCGCCTGGCGCCGTACGGCACGCCCGCCGCCGCGGCGGCGCCATCGGTGAGGTCGGCTAAGGTGCGTGAAGGAGCATTCGGAGAAAACGCGCTCCGCATACCTTTCACCCTGGCTCCGGTCACGACCGGCCCGACGGCTTCGCATGGGAGACCCGGCACGTTGTCCGACAACCACGCACACGCACAGCCCGCCTCCGGAGCGGACCGCGGCGACCTGCGCGCCGACTGCGCGAACTGCTTCGCCCTGTGCTGCGTCGTGCCGGCTTTCTCGGCCTCCACGGACTTCCCCATCGACAAGAACGCCGGGCAGGCGTGCCCCAACCTCCAGCCGGATTTCCGCTGCGGCATCCACGCGCACCTCAGGCAGCGGGGTTTTCGGGGCTGCACCGTCTACGACTGCTTCGGCGCCGGGCAGAAAGTCTCCCAGGTGACCTTCGGCGGGAACGACTGGCGGAGCGCCCCGCGAACCGCCAGGCAGATGTTCGAGGTTTTCCCGGTCATGCGGGACCTCCACGAGCTGCTGTGGTACCTGACCGAGGCGCTCGCGCTGCCACAGTCACGCCCGATCAGCGGCGAACTGGGCCGCACGCTCGAGGAGATCGATCTCCTCACCCGGGAGAACCCCGGCGTTCTCGCGAAAACGGACGTGGCGGCCCTGCGGCGGGACGTCAACGTCCTGCTGTTGCGGGCGAGCGAGCTCGCCCGGGCCGGGATCCGGAACAAGCGGAAGGACCGCAGAGGCGCCGACCTCATCGGGGCCAAGCTCAAGGGCGCCGACCTCAGGGGCGCCAACCTCAGGGGGGCGTACCTCATCGGAGCCGACCTCAGGCAGGCCGACCTGACCATGGCCGATCTCACCGGGGCCGATCTGCGGGGCGCCGATCTGCGGGGCACCGACCTCGCCGAGAGCATCTTCCTGATCCAGTCCCAACTGGACGCGGCCAAGGGCGACGCCGGAACCAAGCTTCCGCCCGCCCTCACCCGCCCGGCGCACTGGTCCGCCTGAGCGCCGAGACCGGCGGCAGGATCAGCGCCCGCACGCGGCCTTATACGCGCAGCCTTGTCAGCCGGTCGGTGGCCTCGCGGGGTGTTATGCCGGCGCCCCGTTGGTAGGCGGTGTCGTAGTCAGTACGGCCGAGCCGTTCCGCGAGCACCTCCGCAAGGGAGCACAGTTCGGTATCGCCGTGGTCGTCGGTGGCGAGCCCGAGCCGGGTGGAGACCTCGTCCTGCGAACCGAGGTCAGTGACGATCGCGATGCTGTGCTCGTAGGCGGTGATCGCCTGGTCGTGGTCACCGGCGATGGCGTGGATCTGCGCCAGGCCGTACAGCGTCTTCGCCGTCCACCACCGATCACCCACCTCCTCGAACGCGTACAGCGCCACTGCCATCGCGGTCGCGGAGTTTTCCCGATCGCCCCGTTCGCAATACCGCATGGCTTCGATCATGAAGGTGCAGGCGATCGCCCAGCGGTCCGACTGGTCGGCGCTCATCGTCCGCAGTCGCGCCGCGGCCAGCTCCAGGGCCAGCGGCAGTCCATCCAACCGGCGCACGATGTCCACGACCGAGGCCGCGGTCAGCGCGTCCAGCGTGAAACCGGGCTGTACGGCTGCCGCGCGATCGAGGAACAGCCGCACCGCGGCCGACTCACCGGCCCGAGCGGAATCCGCGTGCGCCGGCGGCAGGTCGAGCGGGCCCAGACGACACAGCGTCTCGCCCATGACTTCCAGCGGTTCCCTGCTCGTGGCCAGGATGGTCAAGTACGGCTGGCGCTCCAGCAACTGCCCGGCGAACTCAGCGACGGGTCCGGAGATCTGTTCGCAGTTGTCAAGCACCAGCACACCTTCACCACCGGCGAGCAGATTGACCACCCGCTCCAGCGGTGTACCGGACAGCCGGACATCGGCAACGCTGAGCGTGCCCAGCACCGCCTCGGGCAGCCCGTCCGCCGTGGTCACCCCGGCCAGAGGGACGAGCCAGACCCGGCCACGCCGATGGGCCCGCTGCCGGCTCACCGCCTCCACGGCCAGCCGGGTCTTCCCCACTCCTCCGGGACCCGGATTTGCGCAGTTCCTCGGACGGGTCAACGCCCAGTTCCTCGGCGAGCGTGCCGCGGACCTGTTCGAACACGGCCAGCGCTTCGGACTGGCGGCCTGCCGCGTGCAAGGTTCGCATGCGCAATCCGGCCAGCCGTTCGCGCAACGGGTGGCAGGCAGCCACCGCCGCCATATCGGCCAGGATCTCGTCGTGGCGGCCCAGTCGCAGCCCCGCCTCGAACCGGTCTTCAATGGCCGCGGCGCGCAGCTCCTCCAGCCGCGCGCCGGCCGTACCGGCGAAGGGGGCATCGCGCACGTCGGCCAGCGCGTCTCCCCGCCACAGCGCCAGCGCCTCGTCCAGCAGCGAGTCCGCTCGCTGCATCGAGGAACTGCTGAGGGTTGCGACGGGCGCGCGGACGTGGCGATCGCGGCCTGCTTCAACGGCCACGGTCTCGACACCGAGCTGCTGACAATCGAACCGCGCGTCGCCGCGCTCACCCCAGACCACGAGCTAGCCGGGCGCGATGTCCTCAGCACCACCGACCTGGTCAATGAACCGGCTCCCCGGTGGAGTGACCCGACGGTTGTCAACAGCGACTACTGGCTGGGAAACCCGGGCAGGCCCGCCGACGGCCCGGTCGTGCGGGACAGCGCACAGCTGCTGGAGGTGGTCGCCCTTGGCCAGGCCGTGGCGTTGGTGCCCTCCTCACTGGCCGTGAGAAACGTCCGGCCGGACGTGACGTACCGCCCAGTGCCCGACGCGGCGCCGTACCAAACCCTGGCTCTCTGGCCGGCGGGCAGCCGATCACCGTGGATCACCCGGTTCGTCCGGACAGCGCTCGAGTGCTCCAGCTGACGGCTGCGAACACTCGGGCGGCGGACGCCCCTCCGTCCGGCCAACGTCAGGAGCTCGTGAGAATGACGAGTTGCTGAGTCGCCCGAGTCATGGCGACATAGCGGTCCACCGCTCCTTCAATACCCTCACCGAACGTCTCCGGGTCGATGAGAACGACCAGGTCGAACTCAAGCCCCTTCGACAGCTCCGGGGTCAGCGACCGGACCCTGGACGTCGCCGGGAATGCGGGATCACCGATGACACAGGCGATCCCATCGGCATGCGCGGCGAGCCAGGTGTCGAGGATCGAGCTCAGATCCGAAACGGATGCGTGTACAACGGGGACGCCACCGCTACGGATGGAGGTCGGCACATTGGCATCCGGGAGCACAGCCCGAATAACCGGCTCGGCTTCCGCCATGATTTCTTCCGGCGTCCGGTAGTTGATGCTCAGAGAAGCCAGGTTGATCCGGTCGAGCCCGATCCGCTCGAGCCGTTCCTGCCACGACTCCGTGAACCCGTGCCTGGCCTGGGCACGATCCCCGACAATGGTGAAGCTCCGGGACGGGCATCGCAGCAGCAGCATCTGCCACTCTGCGTCGGTCAGTTCCTGAGCCTCATCCACGACGACGTGCGCGAACGGGCCAGCGAGCCGGTCCGGTTCGGTGCCGGGCGACGCGGTCTCGTCGACCAAGGCATCCCGTATGTCCTGGCCGCGAAGCATCGTCACCGCACCTTCACCATCGTCATCGGCCTCGAGCAGATTGTCGACGACCTGCGCCATGCGCTCGCGTTGAGCGGCGACAGAAGCGTCATGCCGACGCTTACGTCGCGACGCCTCCGGGTCGCCGAGCCGCTGCCGAGCCGCGTCCAGGAGCGGCAGGTCGGACACCGTCCAGGCCTGAGCGTCCCCGCGCTGCAGCCTCCGAATGTCGTCAGAGCTGAGCCAGGGAGCACACAACCGCAGATAGGCGGGCACCGACCACAGATCTCCGACCAAGTCAGCCGCCTCGAGCAGCGGCCACGCCCGGTTGAATGTCGTGAGCAACTCCCTGTTCCGCAGCAGCGACTTGCGGAGCAGGTCAGCCGAGACGTCATCATCGTCGTGCTTGTCCACCAGAATCGTGAGCAGCTCCTCCCAGATCTGATCGCGCGCCTCGTTGTGCGGAGTACCGGGTTCCGGCGCCTCGAACGCCTCGGCCCAATCGTCGGCGCTCAGCCAGATCTCGGACCAGTGGGTCGTGACCGTCATCCCCTTGGTAGGCGGGTTCTCATAGAACCTGACGGCCTTCTCGATCGCCTTCACCAGGTTCGCGGACGACTTCAGGAGAGCCACGTTCGGGTCGGCCTCGATCGCCGCCGCGGCTCCCTCGACGACGAGGTCCCGCAGGGTGCAGGTCTGCACGCCCTCCTCTCCGAGGCTGGGCAGGACATCGGCGACGTAGGCCAGATAGGGCTGGTGCGGACCGACAAACAGCACGCCGCCCCGACGGTGACCGAGACGAGGATCGGAGTAGAGAAGGTAGGCGGAGCGGTGCAGAGCGACAACGGTCTTCCCCGTACCCGGACCACCATCGACGACGAGAGCTCCACGAGACCCCGCGCGAATGATGGCGTCCTGGTCAGCCTGGATGGTGCCCAGCACGTCTCGCATCCGTGCTGACCGGTTACCACCCAAGCTGGCGATGAAGGCGGACTGATCGTCGAGCGCGGCATGCCCGACAAACCCATCCGAGGTGAACACCTCGTCCCAGTAGTCGCTGATCCGGCCGCGAGTCCAGCGATACCTGCGGCGGCTTGCCAACCCCATCGGGTTGGCGTGAGTGGCTCCGAAGAACGGCTCAGCCGCTGGGGAACGCCAGTCGAGCAACAACCGACGACCCGCGCTGTCCGTAAGGCCAAGTCGTCCGACGTACACGGGCTCGGGATTGTCCGCGCTGACCATGTGTCCGAGACACAGGTCCAAACCGAAGCGACGCAGTGCGCGCAAGCGAGCGGTCAGCCGGTGAATCTCCATGTCCCGGTCCATCGCCTGCCGGCCTATGCCGCCGGGCGCCTTGAGCTCGGCATCGAGGCGATCAGACAGCTCGGCGATCGACTGCTCGAGGCTCTCCGCAATGGCCGCGAAGTGCTGCTCATCGCCGGCGATCAGCGCCGGATCACCCTTGGGAGAAAGATGGTCGGGAAGGTCAAACGCGCTGGCAGTCAAGGGGTTCACGTCATTAGCTCCGATCTGAGGTCGCTTGCACCACTGCGCGCAACAAGGCGCCTGGACCGGCGTGACGAACCTGGCGACCATGACGAGCAACGCCCTGCCTGACATGGACCCCCACACCGAGTTCCCGCAACCGCACCGCGAGTCCCACCACCGGTTCGACGTCCACACACGCCCCATACGCCGACAACAACACACGCACTTCGCGACTCTCATTTCCACAGGTTCTGGCCTCGGCCGACGATTCTGCGGCACGACCCGGGTCTTGCCGCAAGCCCCCCGGTACGCTATACGTTGAGAACGGAAAGGAGTGGGTGCTCCCCTTTCCCTTCATCGTCCGCCATGGACGGACATTCCTCACGAAGCGGCAGCACGGCGACCCAGCGTCTCGCCCGTCCCCGTCAGCTTCGTCCAGCCTGGTCACCGTCGGCACAACTTTCCCGATCTGGGCGCCCGCGCAGGTCCTGCCCGGCACAGGGATCGCGATGGTGTACCCGACCCTGCTCGCTGCCGGCGGTGACATCGTGCTTTGTTTTTGGGGAACGGTCTTTAGTCCTTTGTTTAGTTGATCTTGAAGTCGCCCGGACGCCTTTACAATGTAGATCAACACACTGATGCTACACGAGGCCGCCCACGCCCTGGCCCACGCGCGCGGCATCAACCGACTTGCCCGCCGTTCGATGACGGGCACGAGGATCGGCGGTCCTGGCCCTGCTCGCGACCACAACCGCAGGGAAAGCGGCCAGGATGTGACCGCTTCTTGCGGCACGATGGCATTCATGCCGAAAACCTCAGCGCGACTGCTGGCGCTGCTCTCGCTACTGCAGGCCCGCCGGGACTGGCCGGGGGCGCTGCTGGCCGAGCGGCTGCAGGTCAGCCCGCGTACCGTACGCCGCGATGTCGACCGGCTGCGCGAGCTCGGCTACCCCATCGTGACCTTCAAGGGGCCCGACGGCGGGTACCGACTCGACGCCGGCACACGATTGCCTCCGTTACTGTTCGACGACGACCAGGCCGTCGCCCTGGCCGTCGCACTCCAGATCGCCACCATCTCCGGCGCCGGCATCGCCGAAGCCGCGGAACGCGCGTTGAACACCGTCCGCCAGGTCATGCCCGTACGGCTGCGCCACCGCATCGACACCCTTCGGGTCACTGCCGTCGAACGGCCAGACACCCCCCAGATCGACAGCGACGTGCTCATGGCACTCAGCGCCGCTGTGCACGCTCGGGAGGTGTTGCGCTTTGCGTACTCCCCGCCGGGGACAGACGACGACACGCCGGTCGCGCCGCGCCGAGCCGAGCCGCACCACCTCGTCGCCCGGGGCGGGCGCTGGTACCTCATCGCCTGGGATCTCGACCGGGACGACTGGCGCATTTTCCGCGCCGACCGGATCACCCCGCGCACCCCCACGGGCCCCCGTTTCCCCCCTCGCCAACTGCCGGGAAGGGACGTCGCCGCCTTCGTGACCAGCAGGTTCCAGGGCTCCGACGGCACCGCCGGCTGGCCCTGCCGAGGCGAGGTGATCCTCCGCCTGCCCGCCGCCGTCGTGTCCCTCCACACCCGCGACGGGGTGGTCCAGGAACTCGGCCCGGATCGCTGCCGGCTCGTCCTCGGCTCGTGGTCCTGGCCCGCGCTGGCCGCCGCCATCGGCAGGTTCGACGCCGACATCGAGGTCGTCGGCCCGGCCGATCTCAAGCACGCCTTCGCGCACCTTGCCCGCCGCTACGCCGCCGCGGCCGCCGCACCACCCCGAGCCGGCGAAGCGGGCAGAAAGCGGTCCAGCGGCCCTGCCTGACATTCAAAGAAACGTGCCCGAGTTCGCAGGCGCAGCCTCATCACGGCCCGGCACCGGGCGCGGTCCACGAAGCGGGCACTGAACGCAAGGGCACATCACCTGGCAAGCAAGCGTCCTGACCAGCGGCTCAGCACCCCGCTGCCTCTTTCTCCCGTATGTGGTCTGTCCCCGATCGTGGGGTATCACGTGCGCGCACGAGAATCCTGGCAAAACCCGCCGTCAGGTTCCTCGTGCGTGCGCCCGCGCGAGTGCCTCGCGACACTCGCGAAACGGCCTCCGGGAGGATTGGACCGGGTTTTGGCGCCAGAGAAGCGATCTTGACGACGATTCGGTGACGAGAGCTGTTTGCCCTGGTCGAGCGCCCTGGCGTGCCTGCTCATGCCTGTGGATTTCCTCTCAGATAAGCAAGCTGGTTCCGTCGGCTTCCTCCGAAGGCCCAATGGTCGCCGGGCAGGAGTGCGGGGTGGTCCTCGGACGCTGCTTAGAGAACGGTTGTGATGCCGGCCAGGATGAGGTCGATGCCAACCAGGAACTGCGCGCGGTCGTCGTGCTCGGGCAGTTGTGTCGCCACCTGGCGCATGATCGGGTACTTGTCGGGGTCAAGTTGCGCCCACCGTGCGGCGATGTCTTCGAGTACGGCCGACCGGTCGTGCGGGTGGAGGCGAGCGTGGGCGGCGTTCTGTCCGGCAACGCCGAGGACGTAGTTCCCGAGCGCGGATCCGCAGTCGAACTGTGCTCGCCGGGGGACACCAAGCGCCTGGAGGTGCCTGCCGAGGCTTTCGGCGATCTGCAGGAACGCAGGCTGCCACGGCTCACGCGAGAGCTGGGAGCCCGCCCAGGGATGGGAGTCGGTCGCGTCGAACACTGCGAGGGCGGTGGCCCGGATCGCCTCCCGCGGATCGGCGACGCTGACCACGTTGGTCATGGCACTGACGATGACGTCGTCGGTGGCCGCCGCGAGCAGTTCGTTCATGTTGGCGACGTGGTGATAGATCGCCCCGGTCCCCGTCACCAGGCGGGCCGTGAGCGCGCGGATGGTCAGGGCGCTCTCACCGCCGGCGTCGAGGATCTCGATCGCCACCTCGACGATCCGCTCCCTCGACAGCGCGTCCGCGCGCCGTTCCCCTCGTTGCGTCTTGGTCGCCATGAGCTCCATCATGCCACCGATTGGAGCACTGCTCCAAAATGGATATATTGGAGCAGTGCTCCAACCGAGTTTGAGAGGCACATGATGACGACACCAGTCACGATCATCGGTGCGGGCCTTGGTGGCCTCACCCTCGCCCGCGTTCTGCATGTCAACGGCATCCCCGCGACGGTCTATGAGGCCGATTCCTCTGCGGAGGCCCGCACGCAGGGTGGCCAGCTCGACATCCATGACTACAACGGGCAGCTCGCGCTCGAGGCGGCCGGCCTGATGGAGGAGTTCCGCGCGATCATCCATGCGGGCGGCGCGGCTTCACGCGTGCTCGACTCCCGCGGAACAGTGCTGGCCGAAATGCCCGACGACGGCACACACGGGCGTCCGGAGGTGCTCCGCGGCGACCTGCGTCGGATTCTGCTCAACTCCTTGCCTGCCGAGGCTATCTACTGGGGACGCAAGGTCACCGGTGCCCGGTCCCTGGGCGACGGCCTGCATGAGGTGACCTTTGCCGAGGGACCGGCCGTGACCACCGGCCTCCTGGTCGGCGCCGACGGCGCCTGGTCGAGGATCAGGCCGCTGCTGTCCGACGCCAAGCCCCGCTACACCGGCACCTCCTCCATCGAGACCTTCCTGCACGACGCCGACGAGCGGCACCCCGCGGCGGCCAAGGCGGTCGGCGGCGGTGCGATGTACGCCCTGTCTCCCGGAAAGGGGATCATCGCGCACCGCGAGGCGGGCAACATCCTGCACACGTACTTCGAACTGCACTGCCCTGAGGAGTGGGTGGCCGGCATCGACTTCACCGACGCCGCCGCGATCGCCCAGGTCGCGGCCGAGCTCCAGGGATGGGCGCCGGAGCTCACCGCTCTGATCACCGACAGCGACACCGCACCGGTCC
Source organism: Streptosporangium sp. NPDC051023 (assembly GCF_040689595.1). NCBI lineage: Bacteria > Bacillati > Actinomycetota > Actinomycetes > Streptosporangiales > Streptosporangiaceae > Streptosporangium > Streptosporangium sp. NPDC051023. The sequence continues at coordinate 25,419 of NZ_JBFBCE010000114.1, forward strand.
CGCGCCCGATCTACACCCTCCCCGACGGGCACCGATGGGACCGCACCCCCGGCGTGACACTCCTCGGCGACGCCGCACACCTGATGCCGCCGTCCGGCGAGGGCGCGAACCTGGCGATGCTCGACGGCGCCGAACTCGCCAAGGCGATCGCCGCCAACCCCGGCGACATCGAAATGGCACTCACCACCTACGAACAGGGGCTCTTCCCGCGCAGCGACGCCGCATACGCCGATGCGAACGAGACCGTCGACCTCTTCCTCGGCGACCAGACACCGTTCAAAATCGCCAACCTCTTCACCACCGCCCTCAACGCGCCCCACGAGGAACCCGCGCAATCCTGATACGCACCACCGACGACCCCGCCTCGCTCAAGGCCCAAAACAACAGACATACAGTTCGGGGCGCTCTCGAAGCGTTGCGGCACCACCCTGGCATGGGACCGGATTGACTCCCGTAGTTGCCCCACTGGGCTGACCTGGTAAGACGCCGTCCCAGGAATCGGACAGACCCAAAGCTCTGTTGGGTCAGCACATATTACCGGCCGGTAGCACTATTGGCTGCTCCATTGTTCCCCGAGGCCGGATATATCCGATTCAAAGCTGACAAAGAGCCGGAAATCGCCCACCAGACTGCCGAGTCAGCCACCCCCCCGATGCGACAGAACACGATATTTCCCCCTAAAGCAAGATTTGTCCCCCGGGCGCCTTTGATGGAAGATCCACATAACTCGTCCCTATCAGGTCGGGTCTGCATCACCTCCATCGTCCGGCCCTTGGGGGCTCCGCCGGGCGCTGGCACACCCCCCGGGAACCCCCACCGCTCGGAGGAACACGTGCGACGAAGAATTCCCCTGTTAGGCCTCGCACTCGCCATCATCGCCTTACTGCTCCCCATCCCCACCGGGGTCGCCGCCGCGGCGACCCCGCTCGCCGCCTCGACCATCGCCTGGTCGCCCTGCCAGGACAATCCCGGCTTCGACTGCGGGACGGTGTCCGTACCGATCGACTGGAACAGGCGGAACGGGCCGAGGATCGACCTGGCGCTAGCTCGGCACAAGGCCACCGACCCCGCCGCCAGGGTCGGCTCTCTGCTGATCAATCCCGGCGGGCCGGGTGGTTCCGGGGTCGACTTTGTCATGGCGAGGCCCAACTGGCTGAGCGATGAGCTCCACCGCCGCTTCGACATCGTCGGCTTCGATCCGCGTGGTGTGGCCCGCAGCCACCCCATCGTCTGCTCCGGCGAGGCGCTGAACCGGACGCCGTACCTGGTCCCGGCGAATGCGGCCCAGTTCGAGGCGCTGCGCGTGGGCATCACCGATCTGCGCGCCGACTGCCGGGCCCGTACCGGTCCGCTCTACGACCAGGTGAACACCCTCAACGTGGTACGTGACCTGGACGCCATCAGGGCGGCCCTGGGCGAGGAGAAGCTGACCTTCTACGGCCTGTCCTACGGCACGCTGCTCGGTCAGCAGTATGCGGAGATGTACCCAGGCCGGGTACGCGCGCTCGCGCTGGACAGCAACGTCGATCACAGCCTGGACATGAAGGAGTTCTTCGACACCGAGGCCGTCACCGCCCAGGACTCCTTCAACGAGTTCGCGAACTGGTGCGCGCGGTCGCAGAGCTGCGCGTTGCACGAGCAGGGCGTACGCGCGGTCTGGACCCGGCTGCTCGCCAAGGCCGACCGTGGCGAGCTGCGGAACCCGGAGTTCCCCGACATCCCGGTGACAGCTCTCTCACTGATCAGCGAGGCGCACCTGCGGTTCTACGGCCCGCAGTGGGAGTTCCTCGCGCAACTCCTGGTCGACCTCGACAACGGCGCCGCTCTGCCTCCCGGCGTTCTCGCCCCCTACCAGAACGGGGAGGTGGCCGCCTTCCCCTTCCCGATCCTGTGCCAGGACTTCGACCTGCGGGCCCGTGGCTACAGCGAGTACGCCAGCCACCTGCGCCGCTCGGCCAGGCTCGCGCCCGATATGAGGTACGGTCCACTCGCCGCCACGCTGGCGCCCGTCTGCCTGGCCCAGCCCACGCCGATCCCCAATCCCCAGCGTCCCACGCGGGTCCGTGACAGCTTCCCGCTACTGCTGGGCACCGCGCTGCACGACCCCGCCACGCCCTATGAGTGGACCGCCGGCCTCGCCCGTCAGCTCGGCCCGTACGCCAGGGTGCTCACCTATGAGGGCTGGGGCCACGGCGTCTACGGCTGGAGCGACTGCACCACCGGCACCTTCGACGCCTACCTGATCTCCCGAACGCTGCCGCCGCGCGGAAAGCGCTGCGAGGCCGTCTCACCCGCCTCCGGCCTCACCTCCAGGCTGCCACAACCGCCTCCCGCTCACATCCCGACGCCCATCCTCCCCGGCTGGCCGTCCCTGTTCTGACCCCAGCGCGTGCCGTCCCCGCTCCCCCCGGGTACGGCACGCGCCCGGGCGCCGTCCCGGCAAATGCCAGCGTGGTCGCAGCCTTGGTGTCCACCCTGGCCAACTCGGCTCAGGGTCCCAGTAGTAATCGCGGAAAATCCAACGAACCTGCCGTTGACCTGGGCGAGCCGCGCCAGGACGCTGACCCGACAGAGCCTTGGATCTGTCCGGTCAGCCCGGTTGTCGGCGGGTACCGCTAACGGTGCTCTGTTGGATCAAGCATCGTGCCGGGTATCACCTATTTAACGCCTATTCGAGCGCTTCGGGGGTGTGCGATGACCGCTCGTGTGCAGGT
>NZ_JBFBCE010000115.1:0-27418 GCF_040689595.1 Streptosporangium sp. NPDC051023
AGAGGTCTCCGGGGTCAAGGGCGGCCGAAGGCCGTCGCGCAGCGATCGCGGCAGCGACCTTTGAGGCCGGAGAGAGCGGCCCCGTAAACTGCGCGCCGCACCCCCAGCCCGCGCGGGATCACTGACCGGGAAAACATTGCGGCTCACGCCGCCTCCACCGCTGCCCTCACCACGGCCTGCTCGTAGACGATCGGCGCGAGCATGCCATTGGCCGAGTGCAGGCGCTCGGCGTTGAAGTCATCAACCCAGGCGGCCACCGCCCGGCGGGCGTCAGCACGGGTGGCCACGGCCATCTGCAGCGAGGCGACCGCCAGCGCCGCATCGTGGCGCTCACCCATCGCATACCCCACGATCCGCCGGGAGAACAGATCAGACACCGCCGCCAGATACAGCCTGCCCTCACCGGTGGGGATCTCGGTGCCGTCCGCGCACCAGCGCACGTCCGGCGCCGGGGCGGTGAAGTCCCGCCGCAGGTGATCGGGCGCACGCCAGCGCCCCTTGCCCGGCCGGGTGGTGTTCCCGCGCCGCCGCGCGGGACGCGCCACCAGGGCTTGCCGGCGCATCGAGGCGGCCACGGTGTTCTTACCGATCCGCCAACCGGCCCGGCGAAGCCGCACGGTGATGCGGGGTGAGCCGTCCCGCCCGCCACGCCGATGGAAGATCGCCGCCACCTCGGCATCCAGCCTTTGCCGGCGCTGCTCACGAACGGAGAGTCCGCGCTGCCGCCATTTGTAAAACCAGGCCTGCGACCTGCCCAGGGCCCGGCAGGCCACCGCGTACGGCACGTCATGCTCGGCCCTCTGCGCGCAGACGAAGGCGACCACGCTCATCGGATCGCCGAGTCCCGCACCCAGAGGGCCAGACCGCGCTTGAGCACATCACACCGCATCTGCAGCTCGGCGTTTTCCTTGCGCAGCCGGACCAGTTCGGCCCGCTCGCCCTCGTCCAGATCGTCGTTACCGGCCCTGCGCCGTTGACGGGCCATGTTCACCCAGTTGGCCAGGGTGCCCGCGTTGATGCCCAGCTCCCGGGCCACCTGCACGATCGATCTGCCCGTCTCCTCAACGATCCGGACCGCACCGTCCTTGAAGTCCTGATCGAACTTCCGTCGCGTCTCTGTCATCGCCGTTTCCCCCTTAAGGCGATGTCTCTACGTTACGAGGGGAAGCCCAGTCAGGAACGTGCCCAGCATCCGCACCGTCCCCCATTGCAACGACCAGCCGAGCCGATTCTCCATGCCGCGCCGCATCCGCGCCTGCGCCAGCGCGGCCTCATCCAGGAAGAAGAACCGTTCCAGTTCCTCGGGCGTCGGATCCGCCACAAACCGGCCGTACCGGCTCACCTGCTCGTCGGATAGACACTCATGCTGCACGGATTGTAACCGTACGAAAACATTCCGTTACTATTCGCCGGTATGTCGAAATCGAGACCGACTCGATCTGCTGCACCCTTCAACACTCTGCCGATCTGCGGCTCAGCGCCTATCGAGAAGTCTCGTCGGAATATGACCACGCCCCCGAAACGGAACGCGTTGTCGCTTGCGAACCGGTGCGGCTACGATATGAAGTGTACGGTACTGTTTCGTTCACTTGAGGTGGGGATGGTCAGAGGCATCGTGCGGGAGCAGGCGATCCTGACGGCGACGGTCGAGTTGCTCGGAGAGATCGGTTACGCGGCGCTGACCATGGACGCGGTGGCCCAGCGGGCACACGCCAGTAAGGCGACCATCTACCGCCACTGGCGGGGCAAACCGGAACTCGTCAAGGCCGCGCTGGATGCCCGTGACGCCGACCACCTCGCCGTGGTCCCGGACGCCGGCACACTGCGAGGCGACCTGCTGGCAATGCTGACCATGCTGTGCGCACAGGTGGACGACCGATATGTGACCATGATGACCGGGCTGATCCACGCGATGCGGATCGACGCCGAACTGGCCGAGGCCCTGCGGTCACACGTGGCCGACCAGGCCCTCGGCCCGTTCCTGGCCGTGGTCGAGCGGGCTGTGGCCCGCGGCGAGGTGCCCGGGGGCGCCTCACCCGAGCGGGTGCATCAGGTGTCGGAGGGCCAAATCATGCGTCGGATGTTCCTCGGCCAGCCGCTCGACCACAACTTCCTCGTCGACCTGGTGGACAACCTGCTCGTGCCATTGCTGACGCGAACTTTCCCCGTCGGCGAAGGACATTGACGAGCAGCGCAGCGGATGTGCCGCCGGTGCCGGTCCGCCGGGCTCACGCCGGCCTTCGACCTGGGCCGCCGAGAGATCGATTGCTCCCTCCTTGCCCTCACTCCTGCCCGCGGCGCAGTGCGCGTCCCGGCAGGGCGCCGGTGGGGGTGCCGTCCCGCAGCGCGGCGGTTCCGTTGATCACCACATGGCGGACGCCAGTCGCGTACTGGTGTGGACGCTCATAGGTCGCGTGGTCACGGACGGTCTCCGGATCGAAGACCACGAGATCGGCGTAGGCGCCGGGGGTGATCCGGCCGCGCCCCGCCAGCCGGAGGGTGTCGGCGGGCAGCGAGGTCATTCGCCGTACGGCCTCCTCCAGACTGAGCAGCCCCTCGTCACGGACGTACCGCGACAGGATCCTGGCGAAGCTGCCGTACGCCCGGGGATGGACCGGCAGGTCGGTGAACGGCGGCTCGACAGGCACCGACTCGGAGTCAGAGCAGACCGACACCCAGGGGCGGCACAGCGCCATCCGGATGTTGTCCTGATGCCCGATGAAGTAGGCCGCCATCGTCTCGGGGTCGCCTTCCACCAGGTCCAGCAGCAGGTCGAGCGGATCATTCACTCCGGCCTGGGCGGCGGCTTGGGCCAGAGTCAGCCCCGCGGTGAGCGAGCCGTCCGCAGCGTTGGACAGCAGCAGCACCTGCTCGGGGTCGCCCGCGGCAAGGTAGAGGTTCTCCCACTCAGCCGAAGGGCGCCGGATGGCGGCCTTCATCTCCTTCCGGACCCCGTGATCGCGCAGCCGTTCCAGCAGTCGGCCCTGGCCGCCCGCGTGGAACGGCGGCGGGATGACCGCCCCCAGCGACGTACTGCCCGCCTCATAGGGGTAGATGTCGGCGGTCACCGGCTGGCCCGACGCGCGGGCCGCGTCGATGAGGTCGATCGCGAGCGCCATCTTGTGCCAGTTGTCCCGCCCGGCGGCCTTGAGGTGGTACACCTCCACGCGTGTCTCGGCCTCGCGGCCGATGCGCAGAATCTCCTCGATGCCCTCGACCAGGCGATCGCCCTCGCTCCTGATGTGGGAGATGTAGAGGGCGTCGTGCCGGCCCAGCACACGTGTCAGGGCGATGAGCTCCTCGGTGGAGGAGTAGCTCTCCGGCGGGTAGATCAGCGCCGAACCCACACCCAGCGCTCCGTCGGACAGTTCCTCGTCCAACAGCGCCGCGGCCGCGTCCAGCTCAGCCCGGGTGAGCGGCCGATTGTCGTTTCCGGCGCCGAGCATGCGCAGGTTGTGCGCCCCGACGAAGCTGGCGATGTTCGGGGCGACACCCGCCGATGACAGATCGCCGAGGAAGTCCGCCAGCCGCGGCCAGCCATGCCGCGTGCCGTCGGCCTCCACTTTGTCGAGGGAGACCGACTCCAGCATGCGCCCGGCGACCGGCCCCAGGGAGACGCCCTCGCCGAAGATCTCCGTCGTCACCCCCTGATAAAGATCGGACAGCCCACGCGGATCCTGCTGAAGCGCCAGATAAGCATGGCTCAGCACGTTGATGAACCCGGGAGCGACGGCGCACCCCGCCGCGTCGAGCACCACCGCCCCCTCCGAGTCAGGGATGGAGCCAACGCCGAGGATCCGATCTCCCTCCACCGCGACATCGGCCAAACGCCCGGGAGCCCCGGTCCCGTCGTAGACCGTCCCGCCTCGGATGATCAGTGTGCTGGGCATGCGATCCTCCCTTTCCAGTGCGCCATTCGGGATTCTCGTGCCCCACTTACCGTAAAACCTCGTCGCGACAGCCGAAAGAACACGTCCCCCGTTGGCCCACCATCCCAAGCCGCGGCTGCTTCGGCACGACACCTGCATGGCCGAAGCCGGGGCGGCGCCATGGAACGTTGAGCAGCCGGGCACCCGCCCCCGAGGAGTCCGACGCACGATACATATGTAAGATATAAATGACAGGTGTAAGTCGGCGTGATGGGAGTTGAACGCTGACCAGTGAGGAACTGCTGGGCGCACTCGCGGCCATCGGCCATCCACAGCGACTCAAGATCGTCGCTGAACTCTCGCCGGGCCGGCTGCACGTCAGCGAGCTGGCCCGGCGGCTGGGCATTTCACGGCCTCTGCTCTACATGCATCTTCAGCGGCTGGAGCAAGCCGGAATGATCATTGGCGAGCTGGAACTGTCGCCGGAGGGAAAGGCGATGAAGTTCTATGAGCTGGTGCCGTTCACGGTTCACGTCACCGTGGACACGGTCCTTGACGCTCTTCGCGCAGATGAAGCGGCCAAACAGGAAGGACTCGACAACGTGCAGGAGAGCCAATGACGAAGGAAACACTCCTCCCTCTGGGGGTCATACTGATCTGCACCGTGGGCATCACGGTGGCTTTCGTGCTCAGCGCCAGGCTGTACCGGGCGGCCATGGCGGAGTACCGGGCGGCTGTCGACCGGATGGTCAAGCAGCAGGATCAGATGAGCGCCCAGCTCACCGAGCTGACCGGCCGGGTCGCGGAGATCGAGCGCATCCTGCGTAGCGTCGGCTGACCGGCGGCGCCCGGCCGCCATATCACCGTTTCACCTGATCCTGCGATGAGAGCGGGGGCGGCGAGTGCCAGCTCGCCACCCCCGTGATGGAAGTCGCGCGACCACGCCGTTTCCGGCGTGCCTTCATGCGTACGTACCTCCAACAGAAAGGAGAGCAGTTCATGCTGCTCCCATGCAAATTCAACCGCTCGCGCGCCGCGGTGGCGCCGGGTGGGCCGACTCCCGCCGACACCGGTGAGGTGCGCCCGTGAGCGCGACGGCGGGACGCCGGTCCCCGGTCGTGCGCATGGCCGCCTGGAGCGCGGCCCACCCGTGGCGAGCGATCATTGGCTGGCTGCTGTTCGTGGTGCTGTGCCTGGGCACCGGGATCGCGGCCGGCACGAACAACGCCGGCACCGAGGACTACTGGATTGGCGAGGCCGGACGGGCAGAGGAGATCGCCTCCAGCGCGGGCCTGCAACGCCGGCCCGAGGAGCACGTCCTGATCAGGGCCGAGAAGGGACCGCTGGACCTCACCGCCGCCCGTGCCGCCGCGCGGAACGTCACCGCGCGCATGAAAGGGCTTGCCGAGGTCGAGAGCGTCAGGCCGCCGGTACGCTCGGCCGACGGCACGATGCTCATGATCGCTGTGACGATGAAGGGCCCCGAGCTGGACGCCCGAAAGCATGTCGACCCGCTGCTCGCGCAGACCGCCGCGGCCCAGCGCGACCATCCGGGCCTGGTCGTGGAGCAGACCGGCAGCGCCTCCATCAGCAAGGGCGTCAACCAGCAGCGCAGCGACGACCTCGCGCTCTCCGAGGCGATCTCGTTCCCGGTCACGTTGGTCGCCCTGCTCGTGGTGTTCGGCTCCGTGCTGATGGCCGCGGTGCCACTGTTGCTGGCGTTGTCGTCGATCGCCGCCGCGATGGGGCTGTCGATGCTGGTCTCACACCTGCTGCCGGACGCCGGGGTGGGCAACAACGTCATCCTGCTGATCGGCATGGCGGTCGGCGTGGACTACACGCTCTTCTACCTCAAGCGCGAGCGCGAGGAGCGGGCCCGCACGGGCGGACAGCTCAGCGCGCAAGCCGTGGTCGAACTGGCCGCCGCCACCTCAGGGCGGGCGGTCGTGGTCTCGGGGCTGGCCGTGCTCGTCTCCACCGCCACGCTGTACCTGGCCGCCGACGTCGTGTTCTCCTCCCTGGCCACGGGCACCGTGCTCGTCGTGCTGGTCGCGATGGCCAGCTCGGTGACCGTGTTGCCGGCGCTGCTCGTCAAGGTCGGGCAGCGTGCCGAACGCCGCGCCGCCCGTACGGTGGCCCAGCGGGTCGTGCCGATACGCCGCCGACAGGAGCGCGGGACAGGGGATGGGCGGCTGTGGCGGACGCTGCTGCTGCCGGCCAGCCGGCATCCCGTGCTCACCCTGGTCGTCTCCGTCCTGGCGATGATCGCCTTGGCCCTGCCGGCGCTGGGCATGGAACTGCGCGTGCTCAACCGGGACAGTCACTCCCGCGAGATCCCGGCGCTGCGGATCCACGACCGAATGACCGTCGCGTTCCCCGAGCTGCGGACCCGGCACCACATCGTCGTACGCGACGAGCGGAGCCGTACGAAGGAGGTCGGCCAGGCGCTGCGAGAACTCAGCCGGCGGGCTCAGGCCGACCCGCTGTTCACCAAGGACACCGCGGCGACCGCGACCGACATACGCACCTCAGACGACGGCCGGGTCAGTGTGCTTGAGCTGGCCGTGCCGTACAAACTGAGCTCGGTGGAGGCGGAACGTTCACTGGCCCGTATCCGCGACGACTACCTGCCCGCCACGGTGGGCGCGATCGCGGGCGTTGAGTCGGCCGTCACCGGAGACGCGGCACGCAACGTGGACGACCTCGATCACGTGAACACGAAGCTGCCGCTGGTGGCCGGGCTCCTGCTGCTGGTCACCCTGGTCATGACGATGATCGTGTTCCGCTCGGTGACGTTGGGACTGCTCGGGGTGCTGCTCAACTCGCTGTCGGCGGCAGCCTCGTTCGGGCTGGTGGTGGTGTTCTTCCAGCACGGCCTGGCCACGTCGCTGTTCGGATTCGACCCCAGCGCCACCAGCGCGATCGGATCCCGGGTGCCGCTGTTCCTCTTGGTGATCCTGTTCGGGCTGTCGATGGACTACCAGGTGTTCGTGGTCAGCCGCATCCGCGAGAAAGCGGCCGCCGGGATGCCGGCCAGGCAGGCGGTGCTCGACGGCATCACCGGCTCGGCGGGCGTGGTGACCAGCGCCGCGATCGTCATGGTGACAGTGTTCGCCGGGTTCGTGTTCCTGCATTTGGCCGAGATGAAGCAGATCGGATTCAGCCTCGCAGTGGCCGTGCTGTTGGACGCCTTCGTCATCCGCACCACGATCCTGCCTGCGGCCATGATCCTGCTCGGACGGTGGAACTGGTGGCCCTCGCGCCTGGCCCGGCACACCGGGGACGTGCCGCCGCAGCCCGACGCCTCGGGCGGGCATGCGCGGGTAACCGTGGAGTAGTGACCGGACGCCAGGGGAGTGAGCGGTTCAACAGCCTCTGGCCACACGAGCAGGTGTAGTCGTGGTACTCGCCGCGCAGGGGTTCCTGGGCGGTGGCCGTAGGGGGAACGCCATGTCGGGTGACGGCGAGCATTCCAGATGCCTCTCTCCATGCCTGCCCCGCCGTCCGCTGGATCCGGAAGGCCGTACCGGTCCCCACCGGAGGCCGGATCCAGCGGACGGCCATCGCCGCTGTATCAGCGACGTGCTGCTCGTGAACCCAAACCCGCCGTCCGGACCCGCGAAGCGCTCTTACCACCCGGCTCTACGCCGACAAATCCCGGCTCAGCCGCTGTTCGGCGACTCGCCGCGCACTTCTGGCGGGCTGTCTGCCGGGAGACCGAGCAGGACCGCGTCCATGGCAGGGCGCAGCGCGGCATCCGCACGCCTGACGCTCGTCACGAAGACGTCAGGCGCAGCTCTTCTGTTCGACCGCGCAGATCTTGACCTCAGGAAACCTCGCCGACGCCCGATCAAGCAGGGGTTGCGGTGTGCCGCGCAGGTGCAGGTCAAGGAATGCCGCCACGTACGCTCGGGTGATCTCCATCGACCGGGCGGCGGACAGCTTGGCGCCGGTGTCCATGCCGGCCTGCTCGCCCAGCAGGGAGATGTCGGTGAAGGAGGCATGCTCGGCGCCGACGACCACGAGCCAGCGCTTCCACCCGGTGAGGTGCCGCCAGGCCGTCTCCCAAGAGGCGGCCTCCTGGCCGCCCGGGGTGCGTGTGGCCTGCGAGCCGAGGAAGAGAAAGGGCTTGCCCAGCCCGCTCGTCGGCACGGGCACGACGGCGAGGCCGTCGATGTTCATCCCGGCCTTGATCCTGGGGTCCTTCAGTAGGGCCGCCACCGAGCTGGCGCCGCCCACCGAGTGACCGGCCATCGCGATCCTGGCCGGGTCGATGAGCCGGGACCCCTTCTTCCACATGGGGCGCGGGCCCGTCAGCCGGTCGAGGACGAAGGAGACGTCAGCGGCCCGGATAGCGCCCACCTTGTCCCAGAAGGCCTGGTCATGCGGCTCAACCCGGCAGGCCGTACAGGTGGCCGTGCGGCCGCCGGGGAACACCGTGGCGACGTTCTCGTGCGTGTGACTGATGGCGGCCACGACGTAGCCCCTGCTTGCCAGGTCCTCGGCGAGGCCGGTGAGTGAGCTGCGCGTCTTGCCGAAGCCGGGGGAGAGGAGGACCAGGGGAAGCTCCCTCACCCCGCCCGCCGGTTGGGCGTCGCCGAAGGCGTGGGTCCGCGTCCGGGCGAGCAGGTCGAGCGGGACGCGGGCGCGGTCGTAGCCGAGGCGGGCGCGGCCGGTGTGCGGGCAGATGTCGGCGGCCGCGGAGCGGCGGGCCGGCACGGGGCGGCGTTCGGACAGGAACAGCGGCCCGTGGGTACGCACGCTGCCGTCGGGGAGCCGGAGCAGGCGGGGCAGCAGGTGGGCGGTGCCGCTGTCCAGTACACCCACTCGGTGGCGCCGCCCTTGGAGCGGACGGGAGCACGCCGGTGCTCCAGGTCGAGGTCCTCGACGTTCAGCGCGAGGATTTCCGCGGCCCTGGCCGCCGTTTCGTAGAGCATTCTCCAGAGCGCCCGCTCGCGAAGGGGGATGTCGCGGCGTGACAGCAGCCGATGGATCGTCGTCTTGGCCACCGCGCGGGTCTCGTCGGCGTTCTCCTTGCGGCGTTCGGCCTCGGCCGGGACCGACGGGGCGGCCCAGTGCTTCTTGGTCTGGCACCAGGTCAGCCAGGAGGTGACGGCGGCGCGGTTGCGGTTCCAGGTCGTCGGCGCGCTCGCCCCCCACAGCTCGGCAAGCGCATGGCCGACCTCCGCGTCAGTGACCTCGGCCAGCGGCCGGTCGCGGCCGAGTCGCTCGATGGTGCGGTCGATGGCCGAGGCGTAGGCGCGGTGGGTGTTGGGGTTGGCGGCGCGTGGGGTGGCCAGGAAGGCGTCGGCGGCCGCGACGAGGGTGGCGCCGCCACCGCGCAGGGCGGTGATCTTCGGCGCGGCGCTCATGCCGGCCGCCGCGCAACGTCCATCGCGATGTACCGGATAACGTGCCGGAGTCGCGCACCGTCCCGGGGAGGAGTTCTCCTGGTCGCCGCGCCACCATGATCGCTCGTGTACGTGATAATAGGCCACTATCACGTACATCTCCGCAGGCGGCCAGCGCCGGGGAGATGGCCAGGCTGATCATCGGCAACCGCGGGCTGGCCTGGCTGTGGGAAGACCCGGCTTCGCTGGGTGAAAAACTGCAGATCGCAACCGAGGCGGCCGTCGGCACCTCCGAAGACCAGGCCGTCGTGATCGACACCGTCATGCGGGCAGGTCCTGTCTCAGCGGTGAGCTGGCGCAGGCTGGTCGAGACGTGAAGGATCAGCTCGTGGCGGAGAGCGTCTTCATGGTGACGTAGCTGCTCACCGTGGCCACGCCGGGCAGAGCGGCCAATTGATGGGCGTGGAAGTGCTCGTAGGCCGGCAGGTCGGCCACCTCGACCTGGAGCAGGTAGTCGTAGTTGCCGGTGACATGGTGGCAGGCCACCACAGCGGGCAACAGTGTGACCCCACGCTCGAACGCGACCACGTCCGCGCGGTTGTGCCGCATCAGCCGGACGCCAACGAACACGCGCAGGCCACGACCGATCGCCGCGGGATCGATCAGCGCCTGGTACCCGCGGATGATCCCGGCTTCCTCCAGCTGACGCACTCGACGCAGGCAGGGTGACGGCGACAGACCGACCCGTGCGGCGAGTTCGCTGTTGGTGATGCGGCCGTGCTGTGCGAGCACGGCCAGGATCGACCGATCCACCTCGTCCATGGCGGCAAATTATTGCTCTTAGAGTCTGGCTAGCACAATTGCCTGCCCTCTCCCTGCGCAATTTGCTGCCAAAGTTGCCGAGATCTGGTTACATCGTCGCGCTGGTCAGCCACGCTTCACGGAGTCCGCACAGACGGTTTCGTGAAAGGCAGCCATGCCGGGCAAGAGCACCATCACCGTTCACGCCGATCGCGACGTCCATCCCAGCCGAGCGATCGCACCGCCCGTCTATCAGACGGCGGCGTTCTCGGCTGAGGACGCCGAGACGTTCGCGCAGGCAGCCGTCAAAGCACGAGGTAAGGACTTCTACACCCGCTTCGGGAATCCGAACCACGCGCAGGTCGCCGCCGTCGTCGCCGAGTTGGAGAACACCGAGGCGGCCATGGTCACCGCCTCCGGAATGGCGGCGCTCACCACGGCCGTGCTGGCTCTGGTCTCCGCCGGTGACCATGTCATCGGGCAGCGCTCCACTTATGGGGGCACCGCGTCGGTGCTGCTGAACCTGCTGCCCCGGTTCGGTGTGTCGACCACTCTGGTGGATCAGACCGACCCAGTGTCCTTCGAGAAGGCCCTGACCGGCCGGACCCGCCTGATCCTGGTGGAGTCCCCGAGCAATCCGCTGCTTCAGATCACCGACCTGCGCGCGGTCGCGGAGCTGGGCCGTACGCACGACGTGCTGACCATGGCCGACAACACCTTCGCCACTCCGTTGAACCAGCGACCGGCGGACTTCGGCATCGACCTGGTCTGGCACAGTGCGACCAAGTACCTCAACGGCCATTCGGACCTCTCCGCCGGAGTGCTGGCCGGACCGGCGCGGATCCTGGACCAGATCTGGAACGTCGGCCTGCTCACCGGTGCCACGCTCGGCCCGATCGACGCCTGGCTGCTGCTGCGCGGCATGCGGACCTTGCCGCTGCGGGTGCCCCGGCACAACGTCAACGGGCTGGCGCTCGCGCAGGCGCTGGATGAGCATCCAGCGGTGGCGAAGGTGCACTACCCCGGCCTGGCGACCCACCCGCAGCACGAACTCGCCGCCGACCAGATGGGCGGGTTCGGCGGCGTGCTCGGCATCGAGTTCACCGGTGGTTTCGAGATGGCCGACGCCTTCCTCGGCCGGCTGCGCTACCCCCGCCGGTCGGCCAGTCTCGGCGGTGTGGAGTCACTGGCGGTCCACCCGGCGTCCATGTGGCGCGGAATGCTCAGCGAGGAGCAGATCGCGCAGGCGGTTCCACCGGGCCTGATCCGGCTGGCCGCTGGGACGGAGGACACCGAAGACCTGGTCGCCGACGCGCTGGCCGCGGCCGACGCCGTACTCACCGAAGACGTGGCCACGAGCCCGGCCGAGAAGGAGTTCGTCCGATGAAGACCCTGCTCACCGGCGGCACCGTGATCAGCATGGACCCGGCCGTCGGCGATCTCGTCCACGGTGACGTGCTGATCGAGGACGGCGTGATCGCCCGTGTGGCCGAACACGTCGACGCGCCGGACGCGGAGGTGATCGACGCGACCGACCGGATCGTCATGCCCGGCTTCGTCGACAACCATCGCCACACCTGGCAGACCGCCTTCCGAGGCGTCGGCGCGGACTGGACCTTTCCCGAGTGGGCTCTGGCCATGCACCACACCCTCAAACCCCACTACCAGCCCGAGGACGTCTACGCCGGCACACTGCTCGGCCGCCTGGAGGCCCTGCATTCCGGCGTGACCACGATGCTGGACTGGTACCACGTCGCGCAGGGCCACGAGCATGAGGACGCCGCCGTCGCCGCCCTGCGGGACGCGCCGGGACGGTCGATCTTCTGCCTCGGCGCCGGATGGGGCACCCCCGATCCTGTCGACGCCGACATCCGCCGCGTCCGCTCCGAGCTGACCGGAGACGGCCTGGTCACCATGGCCTGGGGACTGCGTGGCGCCGAGGACACCAGCATGGACACCCTCGCCCGGGAGCTGAAGCTCGCCGCCGAACTCGATCTGCGTACCAGCCTGCACATCGACGGCGGCTACGGGACAGAGCATCCGGTCACCGCGCTGTGTGAGCACGGGCTGCTGCGGGAGACCACCACGTTCGTGCACGCCAACGGGATCAGCGACGAAGAACTGTGCATGCTGGCCGACGCGGGCAGTTCGGTGTCGATCAGCCCGGACGTGGAGCTGAAGATGGGCTTCGGATCGCCGATGACCGGCCGGGTGCTGGCCGCCGGTCTGCGTCCGACGTTGTCCATCGACGACGTCCCCTCGGTCGGCGGCGACATGTTCTCCACGATGCGGACCGCCTTCGCCGTGCAGCGCGGCCTGGACGGCGGCCTGCGCTGCCGGGACCTGCTGGAGTTCGCCACCCTCGACGCCGCCCGATCGTGCGGGCTCGGCGCCCGAACCGGCAGCATCACGCCCGGAAAGGACGCCGATCTCATCCTGCTGCGTACCGACGACCTGACGGTCTTCCCGGTCACCGACCCGGTGGCCACCATCGTCAGCGCCGGGCATCCCGGTCTGGTGGACACCGTCCTGGTCGCCGGCCGCGTCGTCAAGCGCGACGGGGTGCTCGTGGGCGTGGACGTGGCGGCGCTGAGGAGGCGGCTCACCGACTCGCGTGACCGGATCGCGGCGGCCGCCGGTCTCGCCGACGCATGGCTGCCACGGGCGTGACCACTGCGCTGCCTTCCGGCCCGGACCCGCGCGAGGAGGTTCGGCGGCAAGCTCATCGAGCCTCGACGATCGTCATGCGCGGGACAGTACCTGGGTCCTCACCATTGGCCAGCCGGTGGCTGGCCTCAACCGGGCGGTGGGCTGCCGCTGGATCTGCCGTAGAGCTTAAGGGTCTGAGGTATTTCGCCGTGCTCTGAGCCGTTGTGACTTTGGCGTAGTGTCGGTTGACTTGGGCGATGGATGCGTCGCTGATCGGCCGAGAGTACGACCTGACGCGGCTGGCTGCTTTCCTTGCTGAGGTGCCCGGTGTGGGCGGTGCGTTGGTGGTGCTCGGGGATCCGGGCGTCGGGAAGACCGCACTGTTGATGCGGGCCGTCCGTGAGGCGGAGGCAGCGGGGATGCGTGTGCTGCGGACGGCCGGGGTTCAGTACCGGGCCGAGGTCGCCTACGGCGCGCTGCGGCAGTTGCTGGAATCGACGCCGCAGACCCGCGCCGACGCCGTACAGATCCCGGCGCTCGGCCGCGTCATCGACATCGTGCCGACCACCGCTGCGGTGCCCGGTGCAGGACGTGACGGCAGTCGCGGTCACGAGGCGATCGCCGACGCCGTGGTGTCCCTGATCTCCGGACCTCGTGGTCGTCAAGCCACTCTCCTGGTGCTCGACGACGCGCAGTGGCTGGATGCGGCCAGCGCCGATGTTCTGGCACTGGCCGCTCGCCGGCTCGCCGGAAGAGGAGCGGGCATGCTGGTCGCGGCTCGTGCGGGGGAGAGGAGCTTCTTCGACTCTGGCGGGTTGCCGCTCCACGAGGTCGGTCCGCTCAGTGCTGCCGCCTCGGAGGCGCTCCTGGTCAGCCGTTTCCCGTCCCTGGCGTCACGGGTCCGGCGTCGTCTGATGGCCGACGCCGAGGGCAATCCGCTGGCGTTGCTGGAGCTGCCGACCGCGCTGACCATCCCTCAACAGGACGCCTCGCAGGCAATGCCGCGCCGGCTGCCGTTGACGCAGCGGCTGCAAGCGGCGTTCGCGTCCCGGGTCCGGCCTCTTCCGGCAGCGACCCGATACCTGTTGCTGGTCGCGGCGCTGGAAGGCAGCGGCAACATGCAGGTCATACGCCAGGCCGTGGCGGGCCGGTGCGGGATGAAGCACTGGGCGCCAGCCGAGCGCGCAGGGCTCGTTCGCGTGGACGAGTCCTCCGGCCGGCTGGAGTTCCGGCATCCGCTCATTCGCTCGGCCGTGGTGGAGCTGTCCACCAGCGAGCAGCGTCGCAACGTGCACCGGGCGCTCGCGGAGGTGTTGACCGGTGTGCCGGAAGAGCGCGTATGGCACCTCGCGCAGGCGGCGGACGGTCCAGACGAGCAGGTCGCCGACCTGCTGGAGGAGATGGCCGATCGCAGCGCCGCCAGAGGCGACGGGCCCGGTGCCGTCGCGGCTCTGGTCCGTGCGGCGGACCTCAGCCCTGAGGCAACCGCGCAGGCCCTGCGCCTGGCCAGGGCCGCGTTCCTGGGTGCGACCCTGACCGGGAACCTGCGCGACGTGCCGCAACTGCTCGGCACAGCGCGTCAGGTTGCTCCTGGCACCGATTCGCTGCCTGCCGCCGTGGCCACCGCGGTCCACCTGTTGAACACCTATGGTGACATCGACACCGCACACCGGGTTCTTACCGCCGCGATCAGGTCGCAGCCCAAGCCGTACGATTCTGGCGACGCCACACTGCTGGAAGCGCTGTTCACTCTGATCATGGTGTGTTTCTACGGTGGCCGGGCCGAGCTGTGGACAGCGTTCGACGAAGCGGTGGCGGCCTTCGCCGCCACCCCGGAGATCCTGGCGGTGACCCGGGCCACCTTCGGTGATCCCGCCCGCGCTCTGCCCGGCGACTTCGCCCGCCTGGACGTCGCCATCGACGCGGCGCTGACCGCAGCCGATCCGCTGCGGGCGGTGCGGGTCGGTGTCGCCGCCTCCTGCGTGGACCGCCTCGGTCCTCTGGAAGAGCCGTTGCGCCGTGTCGGCTACGGCGAACGCGCCGCAGACAACATCTTTCCCACCATCCAGGCCCTGGTGCTGCTGTGCCACCACACATGGTTCGCCGGCCGCTGGGGCGAGCTGCGGACCCTGGCCGGTGACGCACTGGAGTTGTCCCAGGACTACCACTACTCGCTGCGCACGTGGCCCACGAAGTACCTGCTGGCCAGCGTGACCGCCGTCAGCGGCGACTTCACGACCGCACGGGGATTGGCCGATCAGATGGAGCAGTGGGCAGGGTCCCGCCGGGCCGGCACCGTCCGGTTCTACGCCGCTCATGTCCGCACGCTGGTCGCTCTCGGCGAGGGAGACTTCGATGCCGCGTACCGGCACGTTTCAACGATCGCCCCACCCGGTTGCCTGCCTGCTTTCGTCCGCAACGCGCTGTGGGTCTTCCTGGACACGGTGGAGGCGGCAACGCGGTCCGGACGGCGCGACGAAGCCGTCCGGCACATCGCCGCCGCCCGCCAGGCCGGTCTCCACAACGCCTCACCGCGGCTGGAGTTCGTGCTCCGCGGCGCCGACGCCCTGGCCGCCGACGGCGATGAGCACGCCGAACGTCTCTTCGCGGCGGCGCTGTCGGTGGAGGGAGCCGAGCGCTGGCCCTTCGAGTGCGCCCGTATCCACCTGTTCTACGGTGAACGGTTGCGGCGAGGCCGTGCCCCGGCCAGAGCGCGAGGGCATCTGGAGCGGGCCGTGGAGATGTTCGGCCAGCTCGGAGCCACACCCTGGGCGGGCAGGGCCAGGAAGGAACTGCGTGCCTGCGGCGGTCAGGCGAGTCGTCCAGCTGCAGGGCCCGGTGCTGCCGTTCTGACCCCACAGCAGTGGGAGATCGCCAGCCTGGCCGCCGCAGGGCTGACCAACAAGCAGATCGGAGACAAGCTCTACCTGTCGCCGCGGACCGTGTCCACGCACCTCTATCAGGTGTTTCCCAAGCTCGGCATCACCTCACGCGCCGCCCTGCGCGATGCCCTGGAGGCTCTGGGCCGGCGCTGAGCCCGCGCCGTACCGGAAGGCAGTAGACGGATGGGCGGGAGATCGGCGAACCTGTCCGTTTATGGCGTCCATGAGTCTCGTCGCAGATGAGGAGCTGGTGCGTCGCGCCCAAGCCGGCGAGGTCACGGCGCTCGGAGCGTTGCTGGCGCGGCACGAAGCACCGATGCGGGCGGTCGCATTGACGTTGCTCGGCCCAGGTCCGGATGCCGATGACGTGGTGCAGGATGCCGCTCTGGCCGCACTGCGGCGTATCGGGGACGTCCGAGATCCGGCAGCGGCTGGGGCATGGTTGCGGGCGATCGTCCGCAACGGTGCGCGGATGCGCCTGCGTGGCCCACGTGAAATTCCGGTGGACGGCCGCGCCTTGCTGCTGCCGAGGCCTTCCGACGCCGAACAAGCCATCGAGGCGCACGCGATGCGCGACTGGATCTGGGATGCATTAGAGGAACTGCCGGCCCCGCTGCGGCTGATGGTGATGCTCCGGCATTTCAGCGGGATCTCCAGCTACCAGGGCATCGCCGAGGCGTGCCAGATCCCCATCGGCACGGTCCGCAGCCGCCTCCATCAGGCCCGCACCCGGCTGGCGCGGCTGCTGCTGGACAACGCCTCGCGAGCGCACGGCGATGCCTCCTGGTTGGCGCGCGACAGCGCAGGTGAGGCGTTGGAGACGCTACGAGGCGCTGAACAGGGCACCTACTCGCGCGAGATCCTCGAGCTGTGGCCGCGGCAGGCACGGCTCATCGGCGTCCTGGCGCCGCCGGGTGAAGACGTCCACCCCATCCCGGTGATGGCTAAGGCCACCGAGGAGGGAGTGGTCCAGCGGCTGCGGCAGGTCACGGCGAGCCGGGACATCACGATATGGGAGATGAACGTCACTGGCCCCGACGATGGGTTCGGGCCGATGGTGCCGACCCTCGCCTGGATCATGTTCCGCGCCGACCGGCGCGTGCACCGGCTCCGCGTCGTCTTCCCCCGGCCGCTGCGCGGATGGAAGCCCCCCGCCTCCACCTGACCCGGCATTATCCGGGCGCCTGGCCAGCGTCGTTCCGGAGCCTGTGACCGTGCGACGCCAGATGACGTAGCACCGCACGAACTCGGCCTACGTCATTTGGCTCAAGCGAGGGCGAGGCCCGCCGTCCTAGCGTTCACCTCATTCCCCATCGAGCCCGGATGAGCCGGGTGAAGGAGGTATGACGTGAGCGAAGTGAAGAACATCGTGCTGGTCCACGGCGGGTTCGTCGACGGATCGGGCTGGCAGGGGGTGCATGAGCACCTGACCGCCGACGGGTACCGGGTGTTCGTGGTCCAGAACCCGACGATCTCCCTGGCCGACGACGTCGCGGTCACCCACCGGATCCTGGACGGCGTCGACGGCCCGGCCGTCCTGGTCGGCCACTCCTACGGCGGCGTCGTCATCACCGAGGCCGGCAACCACCCCAACGTCGCGGGCCTGGCCTACATCGCGGCGTTCGCCCCCGACAAGGGCGAGTCGGTCAACACCCTGATCGCCGACCCCCCACCAGGCGCGCCCGTCCCGCCGATTCTGCCGCCCCAGGACGGGTTCCTGTTCCTGGACCGGGAGAAGTTCGCGGCCTCCTTCGCCGCCGACGTCCCTGCGGCGAACGCAGCGTTCATGGCCGACTCCCAGGTGCCCTGGGGCCTGGACGCGCTCGGCGGCACGGTGTCGGAACCGGCGTGGCGGACCAAACCGTCGTGGTACCTGGTCGCCACCGACGACCGGATGATTCCACCGCCCGCCCAGCGCGCCATGTCCGAGCGCGCGGGCTCGACTGTCACCGAGACGCCCGGCAGCCACGCGGTCTACGTCTCCAACCCCGCCGCGGTGGCAGGCGTCATCGCCCAGGCCGCCGAGACCCTGTCCGACCGCTAGCCGCCGTGCAGTTCCCGCGCACGTCCCTCCCGGCGCTCACGCCGGGAGGGATCCCCCAGCAAGGAGTTCTCATGCAGGTCCGCTCTCCCCTTAACCGCCGTCGCGTCCTCGCAGCCGGCGCTGCGATCACGGCGGCGGCGCTGCTGCTGCCCGCCGCCTCCACGGCCGCGGCCGGCACCACGTCCACGACCCGGCCGACGATCGTGCTGGTGCACGGCGGGTTCGCCGACGCATCCGGCTGGAACGGGGTGATCGAGCAGCTCCGCAAGGACGGCTACAACAAGATCATCGCACCCTCGAACCCGCTGCGCGGCCTGCCCACCGACGCCCCCTACCTCGCGTCGGTCCTGAAGTCGATCAAGGGCCCGATCGTGCTGGCCGGCCACTCCTACGGCGGCGCCGTCATCACCAACGCCGCAGCCGGGAACACCAACGTCAAGGCTCTGGTGTTCGTCGCGGCGTTCGCCCCCGACGAGGGCGAGCAGCTCGGCCCGCTGCTCGGCAAGTTCCCCGGCAGCCTCATCCCCACCTCGCTGCGCGAGGTCCCCTACCTGCTGTCCGACGACCAGAGCGGCGTCGACCTCTACATCCGCGCTGACAAGTTCCGGGCGGCGTTCGCCGCCGACCTGCCCAAGGCCACCACCGACCTCATGGCGATCACCCAACGCCCGTTCGCCGCCCAGTCCCTCACCGACGTCACCCAGACTGCGGCCTGGCGCACGATTCCCTCGTGGGCGATCGTCGCGACCCAGGACAAGGCGATCCCGCCCGCGCTGGAACGCTGGTTCTACAAGCGCGCCAAGTCTCACGTCATCGAGATCAAGGGAGCCTCCCACGTCCCGATGATGAGCCACCCCTCGGCCACGGCCAAGCAGATCGAAGCCGCCGCCAAGGCGACCTCCTGACGTCGTCTTCGGCCTCTGCTCAACGCATCGCGCGGGCAGAGGCCGCGTTGATTCGATGACCGAGCGTCCACTCGCCAGGGCCCCCTTGAGAGTGACGCAGATCACATCGTCTGGATCGAACTTCTGCTCTTCGCGTGCATCTTGTCGTGGCCCGTAGAACACCTACGCACCACGAGCGGGGCATCCATGGCCATACCGATCGCAGAACCGTCGGTCACAGACGACGGTGCCGGCCCCGGCACCCTCGGCGACGGACGCTCCCGGGGCAACCGCCTGTGAACGGGATGACAGACCAGCATCCGTCGCAGACGGACGGCCAAATGAGGGACAGATGCAACAGACGCTGTGACCAGAGCACCGCCGGGCCCGGCCGGTTGATCGGCCGCGTGCAAGAGATCGCACAGATGGACTCCTTCCTTGCCCGAATCCGCACCGCGCAAGGCGGAACGCTTGTCTTGTCCGGCGCCCCTGGAATCGGGAAGTCCGCGCTGCTGGACCACGCCGCCACCCGCTCGCGCATCTGCGGGATGGGGCTGCTGCGGGCGACCGGCTCCCAGTTCGAGGCCGAGATCTCCTATGCGGCCTTGCACCAGCTGCTCCACCCGCGCCTGGACGAACTCCTGCAGCTGACGCCGCACTTCGCCGACGCACTCAAGAGCGCGCTCGGGCTCGCAGCCGGGCAGCCGCCCGC
This sequence comes from Streptosporangium sp. NPDC051023, assembly GCF_040689595.1. NCBI lineage: Bacteria > Bacillati > Actinomycetota > Actinomycetes > Streptosporangiales > Streptosporangiaceae > Streptosporangium > Streptosporangium sp. NPDC051023. Next base: position 19,193 of record NZ_JBFBCE010000115.1, read on the forward strand.
ACCGCTGCTCGCCGCCAACGCGATCCTGGCATTCTTACGCCAGATGTCACAGGAGCGTCCCCTCCTGCTCATCATCGACGACCTTCCCTGGCTCGACCGGGCGAGCGAACGGGTACTCGGGATAGTCAGCCGCCGTCTGACAGGGTTGCCCGTGGGACTGATCGCCGCCTGCCGAACAAACGAAGCCCCCGGCTTCGACCAAAGCGACATCCCCGTCCTCGATGTGCAACCGCTCTCGGAGGAGGCTGCGGCAGAACTTCTCCGGAATCGCTACCCGGCCATGAAGCCCCGGGTCACGCGGCGACTTCTGGACACCGCCCTGGGCAACCCGCTGGCCTTGCTGGAACTCCCGGTCTCGCTCGGCGACCTCGCCCACACGCCCGCGGGCGCGCTGCCTGCCGCCCTCCCCTTGACCCGGCGGCTGCAGAGGGCCTTCGCCTGTCGTGTTCAGGCGCTCCCACAACCGGTCTATGAGCTCCTGCTCCTGGCCGCCTTGGACGGCACCGGCGATCTGAGCCTGCTGCGCGCCATCGCCGCCGATCATCAAGCCACAGGCCTCGGTCCAGCCGAATCCGCAGGACTGGTGCATACCGATGACTCCGCCGCCCGGCTGGCCTTCCGCCACCCGCTCATCCGGTCGGCCGTCGTCGACCTGTCGAGCAGCCAACAACGACGCCAAGCCCACGCCGACCTGGCCACTCTCCTCACCGATGAGCCCGAACGGCACGCATGGCACCTGGCCGAAGCCGCCGACCGGCCCGACGAGAACGTGGCAGCGCTCCTCCACCAGGTCGCCATCGCCAGCCTGCGGCGCGGCGACTCCGTCGGCGCCCTCACCCAGTTGCTGCGGGCCGCCGAACTCAGCCCCATCGGCAAGGGGCGCAGCCGACGCCTGGCCGAAGCCGCCTACCTCGCCACCGTCGTCACCGGCGACCTACACGATGCCCCCCGCCTGCTTGAGCAGGCCCGCCACGCCCAGCCCGGCCCCTTCGACGTCCCGTCGTTGGCCGGCGCCCGCGCCTGCCAACTCCTGCACGCCGACGGCGACCTCGACACCGCCCACCGCCTGCTCGCCACCGCACTCAACGAGCTGGAAGACCCCACCCGGGCAGACGACGTCCTCGTCATCGAAGGCCTGTTCATTCTGCTCATGGTCTGCTTCGTCGGCGGACGCGCCGACCTCTGGCCCCCCTTCCTGGCCGCGGTCGACCGGCTGCGGCCGCGTCCTCCCGAACTCCTGGCGATCCTGTCGCGCACCTTAAGCGACCCCGTCCGCCTTGCCCCCGGCATGCTCATCCGCGTCGATGCGGCCATCGCGGCCCTCGACCAAGAAGCCAACTCGGCCCGGATCGTCCGCACCGGCATGGCCCTCGCCTACCTCGACCGGCTCTCCCACTGCCGCGAACCGCTCCAGCGCGTCATCCAGGACGGCCGCGAAGGCAGGGCCGTCACCTCGGCCGTCGAAGCCCTCTTCCTGCTGGCTCAGGACGCCTTCCACACCGGACGGTGGGAAGAGGCCCAAGAGCTTGTCGACGAAGGACTCAAGCTCTGCGATGTCCATGGCTATGACCTGCTGAGCTGGCCCGGCCGCCTCACCGACGCCCTCCTGGCCGCCGCCCGCGGCAATTATGAGCACGCCATCGACACCGCCCATGCTATGGACACCTGGGCCAGATCACGCCGCGCCGGGATCGTCACCGCCTTCGCCTCCCGCGTTCAGACCCTGACCGCACTCAGCCGCGCCGACTACGAAACCGCCTACCGTCACGCCGCCGCCATCAGCCCACCCGGAATCCTGGCCCCCTACGCGCCCCAGGCCCTCTGGGTCTTCTTCGATCTCATCGAAGCCGCCCTCCACACCGGCCGCCGCACCGAGGCCGCAGCACACCTCACGGCCGCCCAAGACCTCGACCTGGGACGACTCTCACCACGTCTGCGGCTGATCGTGCTCGCCGGCGCCACCCTCACCGGCCTCGACACCGACACCACCCTCCTCGAAGCAGCGATCAGGGAACCCGGCAACGACCGCTGGCCCTTCGACCTGGCCCGTATCCAGCTCACCTACGGCTCCCACCTGCGCCGCGCCAAGCGCACCACCGACGCCCGCCGCCACCTCGCACAAGCCGCGCAAGTCTTCCAACAGCTGCAGGCCACCCCGTGGGCAGGCCGCGCGGAACGTGAACTACGGGCCACCGGCATCACCATCTCCACCGCCGCGACCGGCCCGGCCGCCCTCACCCCGCAACAGCTCCAGATCGCCCAGCTCGCCGCAGCCGGCCATACCAACAAACAGATCGCCGTCCGCCTGTTCCTGTCCCCGCGAACGGTCTCCACCCACCTGTATCAGGTCTTCCCCAAGCTCGGCATCACCTCCCGCGCCGCCCTGCGCGACGCCCTCGCCAACCCCCCAGATCCCCATCCCAGGTGAGACAGAACTCACCGTCTTCACCCTGGAGCCGCACCACGAGGTCGACGCTGACGCCGTCGCATGGCCCCTCGACGTAGGAGCCGTCGCAGCGCGCCATGTCCGAGCGCGTGGGCGGTCGGGCAGTCCCGGGAGCGCACGACCGTGATCGTTCATCACGACTCCGGCTGTCCCTGACGACGCGGCTCAGCAACACCCGTGGGTTACCCGGGCGCGAACGAACACCTTGGCGAGTCAGGCTGGAGCCATGATCAACGAACTACCTGGTCCCACGCTTACGCAGGTGTTCCGCCTGCATGCCGTGCTGGGCGCTCCTGTCGATCTCGGATACGGCGGGCGCCTGATCGTGCCGCTGATCGGCGGCCGGTTCACCGGCCCGGAACTCCACGGCAACCTGGTCGGCGAAGGCAGCACCGACCGGCGGGAGGCGCTCCCGGACGGAACCGTCCGGGGCCAGCTGTGCTGCACGCTGCGTACCGACGGAGGCGATCTGCTCGACGTCCACTCGCATGCGATCATCCACGGTGGCCCGGCCGACGCCCCGCTGATCCGCGCCACCACCCGGCTGCAGGCCGTCGCTCCGCATCTTGCCTGGGTCAATCAGGGCGTGTTCATCAGCGTCAGTCTCTACCGGGGCGACGATATGACCTTGGAGACCTATCTGGTGTCGTGAGATGACCGCATACTTCAGGGATGACGGGCAGCTCTGGGACCAACTCGCTTCTACTGGGCCGTCAGGCCGAGTGCGCCGCCATCGACGCGTTGCTGGAGCGCGCTCGCGACGGGCACGGATCGGTTCTGGTCCTGCGGGGTGAGACGGGTGTGGGCAAGACGGCATTGCTGGAGTACAGCGCCGCGCGCGCTTCGGCCTTCCGCATCGCCCAGGTGGCGGGCGTGGAGTCGGAGTCGGAGCTCATGGGCGCCGGACTGCAGCAACTGCTCGGAGGGGCGCTGATCGAGGAGGCCCAGCTCCTGCCCAGCTCGCAGCGCGATGCCCTCCGTATCACGTTGGGGGTGCAGGACGGTCCGGCGGCCGACCGGTTCCTGGTCGGGCTCGCCGTTCTCGGCGTGCTGAGCGAGCTCGCCGATGAGCGTCCGCTGCTGATCCTCGTCGACGACGCGCAATGGCTGGATTCGGTCTCCACACAGATCCTCGCCTTCGTCGCCCGCCGCCTGGCCGCCGAGCGGGTGGCGATGCTGTTCTCGGTGCGCGAGCCGAGCGAGGACACCGAACTCGACGGGCTGCCCGACATGCCCGTGCAGGGCCTGGGCGCGCACGACGCCCGCCGTCTGCTCGGCTCGGTGCTCCCCGGCGGCTTGGACGACCAGGTACGCGACCGGATTGTCGCCGAGACGCGCGGTAACCCGCTGGCCTTGCTCGAACTGCCGCGCACGATGACACCGGCGGAGCTGGCGGGCGGGTTCGGGCTGCCGGATGCCCGCATGTTGTCCGGCCGCATCCAGCACAGCTTCGTCCGGCGGATCGAGGCGCTGCCCGGCGACACCCGCCTGCTGATGTTTGTCGCGGCCGCCGAACCGGTCGGCGACATGCTGGTGCTGATGCGCGCGCTGGAGCACCTGGGCATCGCCATCGGCGCCGCCGAGCCCGCCGAGTCGGCGGGCCTGGTCGAACTCGGCCCGACACTCGCCTTCCGCCACCCCACGGTCAGGACCGCCGCCTACCGGGCCGCGACCCCTGAGGTTCGCCGCCGCGGGCATGCGGCGCTGGCTGAGGCCACCGACCCGCAGGCCGACCCTGACCGCCGTGCTTGGCATCGTGCGCACGCGACGGCGATGCCGGATGAGGACGTTGCGGCGGAGCTGGAGCGCCGCGCCGCTCGCGCGCAGGCCCGGGCCGGCGCCGAGGCGGCGGCAGCTTTTCTTGAGCGGGCCGCCGAGCTGACACCCGACCCCCGGCTGCGTGGCGCGCGGGCCTTGGCCGCCGCCCAGGCCAAGCTGGACGCGGGCGCTCTCGGCGCGGCCGAGGCACTGCTGGCGCTGGCGGCGATCGCCCCGCTGGATGAGGCCGAGAGGGCGCGGCTGGAGCGCGTGCGCGCCCACATCGCGTTCGCCCGCACCCGGGGCAGCGACACGCCCACCCTGCTGAGCGTAGCGGCCAGGCAGCTCGAAGTCGTCGATCCGGAGCTGGCGCGCGAGACGCATCTGGAGGCGATGTGGGCGTTGATGCGCAGCGGCCGGTTCGGCCGCCCCGACGGCGTGCTGACCGCCGCGGACGCCGCGCTGGCGCCGGTCCGCGATCATCTTGTGCGGGCCGTGGACCAGTTCCTTGACGTGCTCGTCACCCGGGCCACGCACCCGTATGTGCAGGTGCTGCCGTCGGTGGCGCGGGCGATCGCGACCTTCCAGCGTGAGGGTTTCCGCCGTGACAACATCGCCTGGTGCTGGCTGGCCTGCCAGCTGGCCATGGACGTGTGGGACGACGACGCCTGCGCGGCGATGGCTGGCGGGCTGGCCGAGGCGGCCCGTGAGCGCGGCATGCTCACCGTCCTGCCGTTTGCGCTGAACTACTCCGCCGCCCACCAGCTGTTTGCCGGACGCTTCGACCTCGCTCAGCAGCTCGTCCAGGAAGCCGACGCGATCACTGACGCGACGCGCAACGTCGCCGTCGCTGACTTCTCCATCCTGCTCGCGGCCTGGCAAGGCGAGCGGGAGCGCACGCTCGACCTGCGTGAGCGCATCCTCGCCGCGGCAACGGCCCGTGGCGAGGGTTTCGCCGTGGAGGCGGTCGAGTGGGCCGCCGCGACCCTGCACCTGGGCTACGGCGAGTACGGCCCTGCCGCCGAGGCCGCCCAGCGCGCCGCCGAGCCCGACGGGATCGGGTTCACCGTGTGGGTGTTGCCCGAGCTGATCGAGGCGGCCGTCCGCTCCGGTGACGCGGACACCGCGAACGACGCGTTCGAGCGGCTGGAGGAACGCTCGTCGACCAGCGAAACGCCGTGGGCACGCGGCATCGAGACCCGTTCCCGGGCGTTGCTGAGCCAGGACGGCAAGGCCGAGGAGCTGTATCGGGAGTCGATCGAGCACCTGGCCCGCTCCCGTGTCACCGTCCACCACGCCAGGGCTCAGCTGATCTACGGTGAGTGGCTGCGCAGGCACAACCGCAGGATCGACGCACGTACCCAGCTCAAGGCCGCTTTGGCCGCCTTCGACGCCATGGGTGCGCGGGCGTTCGCCCGGCGTGCGGAAGGAGAACTGCTGGCGACCGGGGAGACCGTCCACAAGCGCAGCGAGGGCCCAAGCGTTCAGCTGACCCCGCAGGAGGCGCAGATCGCGCGGCTGGCCGGTGACGGGCACACCAACCCGGAGATCGCCGCCCGCCTGTTCGTCAGCCACCGCACCGTCGAATGGCACCTGCGCAAGGTCTTCACCAAGCTGGCCATCACCTCGCGCAAAGAACTGGCGCGGGCGCTGCGAGCCGTCGAACCGACGACGATCTGACCGCGCTCGTCCACCCGACCCCAGTAAGGGGCCCGGGGGAGGGCCAGGGAGTGTCACGGGCGCGAAAGCCGGCCGCCGCGCGCGATCGTGAAGACATCACCGCCCAGGCACCCGGACCAGTGAGCCCGGGACCACCACAAGGAGCAGAGATGTCCGCCAAGGCCACCCCCACCGCAAACACGCAGACCGCCGCCGCCACGACCGCTTCCCGTCCCCTTCGCAGGATCGTCACCGTCGCGCTGGCCGTCGTGGCCACCGCGGCCACGCTGCTGGCCACCGCCCCCAGCGCCAGCGCGCAGGGCAACTGCACGCACTACGGGCAGGAGGGCTGGGGGCAGATGTTCACCGACAACAACTACCAGGGCGACTGCTTCGAGTGGACGCTGGGGCAGATTACGGACCTGCCCGCCTACATGAAGAACAAGGCCTCTTCCCTGCGGATCTGGACTGGCTGGCCGCAGTACGGCGCGACCCTGTACGACTTCGACTCGGGCACCCAGTTCTATGCCGGGCCGAACGAGTGGTGGCCGAGCCTGCCCGGCTGGTTCAACGACAAGGCTGACCGCGTAACCGGTTGACCTCCGATGAGTCTCGCCGCCTGGCACGTGGGGCGGTGCGACGAGGGGAACCTGTGGCAGGTCACTCGCGACTGCCTGAACGACGCAGGGGGCGGGCACCCGCCCGCCCCGCCATGCCAAGCCGTACAGCCCAGAGGCCAGGCCCTGTCACCGAGAGGATGAGTAGCCATGACGTATCGGACTCTGCGCCTCGTTTCCACCGACGAGGGCGTGCTGAGCGTGGTGATGGACGCGCCGCCGATGAACCTGATCGGCCCCGAGCTCGTCCGCGACCTGGTGAAGCTGGTCGGCGAGCTGGAAACGGATCAGGGCGTCCGGGTCGTGGTGCTGGAGAGCGCCGATCCCGAGTATTTCGTCCCGCACGTCGATCTGACCAAGGTCGCCGACTACACCACCGAGGCGGCCCGGGCAGGCGGCCCGGGCGACGCCTCGCTCGGCATGCTGTGGTACCGGCTCAGCAAGCTACCGGCCGTGACGATCGCGAAGATCCGCGGCCGGGCGCGTGGGGCGGGCAGCGAACTGGCGCTGGCGTGCGACATGCGCTTCGCCTCCCGCGAGAACGCCGTTCTCGGGCAGATCGAGGTCGGCACCGGCGCGCCTCCTGGAGCCGGAGGCATGCAGCATCTCGCCCGGCTGCTGGGCCGGGGGCGGGCGATGGAGGCGATCCTCGGCGCCGATGACTTCGACGCCGACACGGCGGAGCGGTACGGCTGGATCAACCGGGCGTTGCCCGATGCCGAGCTCGACGCCTTCGTCTCCAGGCTCGCCGGGCGTATCGCCTCGTTCCCGGTCGAAGGAGTTCGTACGGCGAAGCGAGTGCTCAACGAGCTGACCCTGCCCGCCGCCGACGCTGTCCGGGCGGATGCGATCCGATTCCGCGATCTGGTCGCCGCAGACGCCACCCAGGCCCGGGTGAAGGCCCTGTTCGCGCTGGGACTGCAGACCCGCGGCCCACTCGAACTCAACCTGGGAGAACGCCTCGGCGACCTGTAAGGAGAGGGCAGCGAGCGGCCACCGCCTGCTCCCCAGGGCTCAGCGCAGGGTGAGCCCGCTGCCCTCGTAGACGGCGCGGAGACCGCGTTCGACCGTTTCGTCGTTCTCGCCGACCGGGGCGACGTAGTTGAGGACCGCGCGGGCGGCGTCCTCGCCGAGAGCGCGGGTGATCACCCAGGTGGCCAGGTACTGTGACGCCAGGCACCCGCCTGCCGTCGCGATGTTCCCCTGCGCGTGGAAGGGTGCGTCCAGCACGGTGACGCCGCAGGCTTCGCTCACGAACTCGATCGGACGCTGCCCGGTCACCGGGACGCCGTTCATGGACGTGACCACCGGCGTCGGCGTCGTGATGAACGCTTCCAGCCCGTCGGCCCGGCATCGGTTGATCAGCGCCGAGGCGATGAAGCTGTCGAGTTCGTTGAACCCGTCGAATGTGACCACCGCTACCCGCATGACATCTCCTTCGGACAAGTCTTCGGAATCGGGGACAGGCGCTGCGCACGTTCAGCGTCCTGCAGCCCATACCAAGCTGAGCACATCCTGTCCCGGAACGGCCACCTGGAGGCAAGGCCCGCCACCTGACCACGTCGCGCGAGCGGAGTTCCTTGCACCACTGGGGGAGGCTTTCCCGCTATTCGCCCGCGCCCGCGTCGAACGTCAGGCGGGCGCCTCCGGGCCCGCGCTTCAGAGCAGGGCGCGTAGGACGGGCTGGAGGGCGCGGTGGAAGGTCGGGTAGGCGAAGTGCATCTCGGCCAGTGTCGTGATCGGGAC
>NZ_JBFBCE010000116.1:0-17223 GCF_040689595.1 Streptosporangium sp. NPDC051023
GGCCCGGCGGCGAGGGTGGAGCCGATCGTGCGGGTGGCGGCTTGGTCATCGCCGCCGCCGAACACATTGCCGAAACCTGCGGCGTCGTGCCGCGTTTCCTCCCGGCCCTGAAGGACCGGGTCTCCACGCTTAAGGAGTTTCAATGAGCAAGCAGCACGCATTGACGATTCCCGGCGTACTGGAACGCGCAGTCCGCGACTTCCCGAACGCCGAGGCTCTCGTCGACGGTCCGGTTCGGCTGACCTACTCCGAGCTGGACGAGCGGGTCCGCGCGGTGACGAGAGCCTTCGTCGCCTCCGGCGTCGCGAAGGGGGACAGGATCGCGATCTGGGCGCCCAACGGCCCGCGGTGGGTGGTGACCGCGCTGGGCGCGCTCTGCGCCGGAGCGGTCCTGGTGCCGATCAACACCCGTTACAAGGGCGACGAGGCGCGCTGGCCGCTCGCCGGGAGCGGCGCGCGGATGCTCTTCGTCGAGGACGGCTTCCTCGGCAACGGCTACCTGGCCATGCTGGGGGTGGGCACCGGTGACGGGGACGGGCCGCTCGTGCCGGGCCTGCCCTCCCTCGGAACCGTGGTCACGTTCGACGCCGCGGACGGCCGCGGTGTGACGGGCTGGGCGGAGTTCCTGGCCAGGGGAGCCCTGGTGCCCGATGAGGAGGCGCTGGCGCGTTCTGCGTCGGTGACCCCGGACGACGTCGCGGACGTGTTGTTCACCTCCGGCACGACGGGCAGGCCCAAGGGAGCCATGTGCACGCACGGCCAGAATGTCCGGACCTACGAGGCGTGGTGCGGCCGGACCGGGGTCGCAGAGGGCGACCGGTATCTCATCGTCAACCCGCTCTTCCACTGTTTCGGCTACAAGGCGGGGGTGCTCGCCTGCCTGATGCGCGGGGTCACGATGGTGCTCCAGCCGGTGTTCGAGGTGGAGGAGACGATGCGGTTGGTCGAGGCCGAGCGGATCACCGTCCTGCCGGGGGCGCCGACCGTCTACACCTCGATGCTCGACGCGCCGCGCCGTCCCCGGTTCGACCTGTCGTCGCTGCGCCTGGCCGTGACGGGCTCGTCGACGGTGCCCATCGCCCTGGTACGGCGGATGCGGGCCGAGCTGTTCCCGCAGGTGATCACCGCCTACGGGCTCACCGAGTCGTGCGGCACGGTCACCTCGTGCTCCCTCCAGGACGACGACGCGACCGTGGCCACCACCTCGGGAAAGCCCATCGAGGGGGTCGAGGTGAAACTGGTCGACGGCCACGGCGACCCGGTACCGGCCGGACAGGACGGCGAGATCCTCGTCCGGGGCCACAACGTGATGCTGGGCTACCTCGACGACGAGAAGGCGACGGCCGAGACGGTCAGGGACGGCTGGCTGTTCACCGGCGACCTCGGCCGCCTCGACGAACGGGGCAACCTGACGATCACCGGACGTTCGAAGGACATGTTCGTGGTCGGCGGTTTCAACGTCTACCCGGCCGAGATCGAGCAGGTGCTCGCCCAGCACGACGGAGTCGCGGAGGCCGCCGTCGTCGGTGTCTCCGACGCGCGGCTCGGCGAGGTCGGCAGAGCCTACGTCACGGTCCGCCCGGGGGCCGATCTCACCCCGGAGACGCTCATCGCCTACTGCCGGGGCAGGCTCGCCAACTTCAAGGTGCCGCGCGAGGTCGTCGTCGTGGCCGAATTCCCGCGCAACGCGAGCGGCAAAATACAGAAAACCCAGCTTCTGAGGACCTGACGACGGATTCCGCGCGGCCCGGCTCCGGGCCGCACGAGTTACCACCCCTGTTTCTCGGCCCGCCGAGCACCGGGGGCCGAGCCTCAAAAGCGCGCAGCGCATAATACGCGACGGCTGCCATGAGGCATGACAGGAGCGCTACATTCAAATGTCAATGTTGGTCATCCAGAAAGTAAGTATGAAAGGGGAGTCCCATGTAACATCCTCCGCAATTGGTGGATACTTCCCCAAACCCGATGCACCCACCCCCTGTATTGGAGGGCACATGCACGGTGACCCATTAACACGCCGGGCGTTCGTGAACCTGGTCGGCCGCGCCGGTGGCGTGGGAGCCGCGTACGGGACGCTGACGGCGATGGGGCTGCTACCCGTGCCGGAGGCCTATGCCGGTCGGCCGGACCTCACCCAGCGCGGCGGTGGGCGGGGCGTCAAGGTCGCGGTGATCGGCGCCGGTATCTCCGGCATGGTCGCCGCGCTCGAACTCTCGGCCGCGCAATACGAGGTGCGGGTCTTCGAGGCGCAGGACCGAGTCGGTGGCCGAATCAGGACCTACCGCGGCGGAGACACCGTTGTCGAGAACGGTTCGACCCAGCCTGTCAACTGGGACCGGGATCCGCGCCTCTACTTCAATGCGGGACCCGCGCGGATACCTCATCATCACGAGGCGATTCTCGGGTACTGCCGCGATCTGGGAGTCCCTCTGCAGGTGATTGTCAATGACAATCGCAATGCCTATTTTCACGATACCGAGGCGTTCGGCGGACAGCCGCAGCGCGCTCGCCGTGTGATCAACGATACGCGGGGAGCGGTCGCGGAACTCGCGGCGCGCGCACTCCGTCACGACCTGGACCGTCGGATCTCGGAAGAGGATCTCGCCCGTGTGCGTGACTTCGTCCAGACTCTCGGCGGGCTCGACGAGGATTACCGGTACCGCGGGTCGTCGAGTGCCGGGTACGCGGAGCCGCCGGGAGGACCCACGCCGGGCCGCGTTCTTGAGCCGCTCGACCTCGTCGAGATCGCCAAAGGCACGACGATGCCGTGGCGCGTGATATTCGGTGAGCGTTACGACCAGCAGGCTACCGTCATGGAGCCGACAGGCGGCATGGACGCCGTCGCGCGCGCCTTCCACCAGCGGACCCGGCAGTTCATCACGCTCAACGCGCAGGTGACGAAGCTCCAGCGGTCGGGGTCCGGTGCTCGTGTCACCTGGCGTGACCGTGTCACCCGGCGAGTGCAGGCCTGGGAGGCCGATCATGTGATCGTGACGGTTCCCCTGCCGGTCGTCGGCGCCATCGACAGCGATTTCTCGCCCAAGGTGAAATGGGCCGTGGAAGCGGGCGCCAACCTCTACATCCCCGCTGTCAAGGTCGCGTTTCAGTCGGAGCGACGATGGTGGGAGCAGGATCATCAGATCTACGGCGGCATCTCATGGACCAACCGCGACATCACCCAGATGTGGTACCCGAGTTCGGATATTCACGGACGCAAAGGCATCCTTGTCGGCTCCTATATCTGGACGAGTGACATCGGGAGGTCCTTCTCGGCGATGACCCCCGCGCAGCGCGCCGCCGCGGCGATCGCCGACGGCGAGCACCTGTTCCCCGGCTACCGTGGTCTGGTTCAGCGCCCCGTCTCCGTCGCATGGTCCAATGTGCCGTTCCAGGGCGGAGCGTGGGCCGAGTGGGGTGACGACCCGGACGCGCGCCGCGACGTCTACCCCGTGCTTCTGCCGCCGGACGGGCCGTACTGGTTCGCGGGCGAGCACATGAGCCACATCAACGGCTGGCAGGAAGGCTCCATCCGTGCGACGCATCACGTCCTCCAGGGCATCCAGGCACGAGTCGCCTCCAAGCAGGCCGAGACCCACCCTGATTAGCGCGCAGCCCCGGAACCTCCCGGCTCTCCTTCGTGCGCCCGTGCTTCAGGCTGTGATCGCCGTGGGCCTCTGCCGAGTCGGTGACCGGGCACACCGGCTCGTTGCCCTCGCCCTCATCCTGGTCGAGCGTCACGAATGGACGACATCCCGGGCCGGCAAGGCGACGTCGTGAGCGGCGCCGGCATGGCTGCCCTGCCGTACACCCTCAAGTGAAGCTCAGTGAGACCGAGCCGAGGCCGGTGAAGTCGGCGGTGAAGGTCTGGCCCGCGGCCACGTCGATCGCGCGGGTGCAGGAGCCGGGCAGGATCACGTGCCCGGCGCGCAGCCGTACGCCGAAGCCCGCGACCTTGCGCGCCAGCCAGGCGACGGAGGTGACCGGGTTGCCGAGTACGGCGTCGGAGCGGCCCTGGGCGACGACCTCGCCGTCACGGCGGAGGGTGGCGACGATGCCGGTCAGGTCGAGCCCCTCCGGCGAGATGCCCTCCCCGATCACGTAACCGGCGGAGGAGGCGTTGTCGGCGATGGTGTCGGCCAGCCCGATCCGCCAGTCGCGGATTCTGCTGTCGATGAGTTCGAGGGCGGGCACCACACGGGCGGTCGCCGCGAGCACGTCCGTCTCGGTGCATCCGTCGCCTGGCAGATCGTCGCCGAGCACGAAGCCGACCTCGACCTCGACCCGGGGGTAGCAGTAGCGCCCCACCGGCACCGGGACGTCCTCGCGCAGGGCCATGTCGTCCAGCAGGTGACCGTAGTCGGGCTCGTCGACGCCCATCATCTCCTGCATCGCCTTGGACGACAGCCCCACCTTGTGGCCGTGCACGACGGCCCCCGCGGTGAGCCGGCGGCCGATGTTGACGAGCTGGATCTCGTAGGCGTCGACCACGTCGATGCCGTCGAAGGTTTCGGTGAGCGGTGCGATCGGCGCACGGTCGAGTTCGGCCGTCAGCAGCCTGTCGGCTGCCTCACGGCGTCGGTCCTGGGTGAGCATGCGGTGACGCTAACGCGGGCTCACCCGCTTCGACCTTCTCGTTTCCCGCTCACCGGGAGGAGACGCGTCGGACACCGCCACGACGTCGAGGCCGCGGGCACGACCACGCGGCCACCGGCCCGCCGGTCACGGCCTTCTGGCCATCCACACGGTCCTTGTGGCGCGGACGGTGAGGTCGTCGCGACGCAGGACGCTGCCGGGGCCGTCGTCGTCGACGAGGATGTCGAGCGTGGCCAGATCGTCGGCGCTCATCCGGTCGCCGAGGCCGGAGCGGATGCGCCGCAGGGTCGCCTGGGCGTAACGGCCGGTCGAGGCGGGGAGCGGAGGCTTCAGGTCGATGGCGAAGGTCCGCTCGGCCTCGACGGCGAAGCCGGCTCCGGCCAGGCGCGCGCCCCAGCCGGAGTCGAGATGCGGCAGCCGGTCGGCCAGTGTCTCGGCCAGGAGGGCGCGGCAGCGCGCTTCGAGTCCGGGCCTGCCGAGGCCGAGGTCGTCGGGCAGGAAACGCGGCAACGGGAGGGAGTCCATTTCGAGCACGGCCAGGAGCCCGCCGGGGCGCAGCGAGGAGAAGACCTCGGTGAGGACGCGGTCGGGATCCGCCATGTGGTGGAGGGAGGCGGACGCCCAGGCCAGCTCGACGGTGCCGACGGCCGGCCACGCCACGTCCAGGTCCGCCTGGACGGTGCGGACCCGGTGGTCCATGCCCAGATCGCGAGCTTTGCCGCCGAGGCGGTGCAACATGTGCTCGTCGACGTCCAGGGCGATCCCGTCGGCCTCCTCGAAGCGCCGGAGCAGGGTCAGGATGCCTGCTCCGGTTCCGCTGCCCAGGTCGAGGATCCGGCGGGGAGGCAGATCCGAGGTCAGCTCGTGGATCCAGGCCGTCACCTCGGACAGGTACGAGTGCAGGACCTCCGCCTCCAGGTCCAGGAGCTCGGCCATGGCCGCCCCGTCGTGCTCGGCTGCGGAGTGCTGGTGATGATGGTGGTGATTTCCCATGGTTGGAACCCTATGGGGAGCTTGCGCCATTGACATACCATCTTGCGTATGAAGCAAGACGGAGACCTCGACGGCCTGGTGCGCAAGCGGATCAGGGGACTGCGCGTGGCCCAGGGCTGGTCGCTCGACGATCTGGCCGCCCGGTGCTACCTGAGCCCCTCCACGCTGAGCCGCATCGAGACGGGCCATCGGCGGATCAGCCTCGACCAGCTCAGCTCGATCGCCAGGGCGTTGGGCACCAGCATCGACCAACTGGTCGAGGCCGTCGACGACGAGGACGTGGTGATCAGGCCGCGGCACGACGCGTCGAGGGGGGTGACCACCTGGATGCTGAGCCGGCAGAGCGGGCCGCACGACGTGACCGTGGCCAAGATGCGCATCACCAAACCGGTCCGGCGCGGCGTCGACGAGCTGAAGGTTCATCCCGGAAGGGACTGGTTCACGGTCCTGTCGGGAACCCTCACACTGCTGCTCGGGGAGCGGACCATCAGGGTCGAGGCCGGCCAGGCGGCCGAGTTCTCCACCATGATCCCCCACGCCTTCGGGACCGACGACGGCCCGGCGGAGATACTGTGCGTCCTCGATCACGAGGGGCAACGCACCCATCTCCGCGAGCTGACATGACACCGGCCGCCGCGCCCGGGGAAAGCGCCGCGACCGGTGCCTCGCCGGGCCCGCGGCCGGGTCAGGCGCCGTAGACGGGCTCCGGCGGGGTGGTCTCGCGCAGCAGGCCGGCGATCTCGGGGCCGAGGTCGGCGGCGTTCCAGCGGGCACCGATGTCGGAGGACGGCCCGTGCCGGAAGCCCTCCATCACACAGATCTTTCCCCCCTCGACCTCGAAGACCCGCCCGGTCACGTCCCGGGACTCGGTTGAGCCGAGCCAGGCGACCAGCGGGGAGACGTTCTCCGGCGCCATCGCGTCGAAGGCGCCCTCCTGCGGGGCCGCCATCGTGGCCGCGAACACCTGCTCGGTCATCCTGGTGCGGGCGGCGGGGGCGATCGCGTTGACGGTCACGCCGTACCGGCCCAGCTCGGCGGCGGCGACCAGGGTGAGACCCACGATGCCCGCCTTGGCCGCGGAGTAGTTGCCCTGCCCCACGCTGCCGAGCAGGCCCGCTCCGGACGAGGTGTTGATCACCCGGGCGTCCACCGGGCGGCCCGCCTTCACCTCGGCCCGCCAGTGCAGCCCGGCGTGCTTCAGCGGCAGGAAGTGGCCCTTGAGGTGGACACGCATCACCGCGTCCCACTCCTCCTCCGACATGTTCACCAGCATGCGGTCGCGCAGGAATCCGGCGTTGTTGACCAGCACGTCCAGGCCGCCGAAGGCCTTCAGCGCGGTGGAGACCAGCCGCCGCGCCCCGCCGTCCGTCGCGATGTCCGAGCCGTCGGCGACCGCCTCCCCGCCCAGCGCGCGGATCTCCGCGGCCACCTCCTGGGCGGGCCCCTCGGAGTCGCCCTCGCCGGCCGCGCTCACGCCGAGGTCGTTGACCACGACCTTGGCGCCCTGCCTGGCGAACTCCAGGGCGTGCGCGCGGCCGAGGCCGCGTCCTGCGCCGGTCACGATGACGACGCGGTCCTTGCAGATCATTCTCAGCTCTCCTCGCTGGCGACTCGCCGCCGACGGCTCGTTGACGATGATGACGACCGGGATCCGGGGGAGGTCAGGAGGCCACCCCGTCTGCTACGTTTATTTCTAACAAATGTTTGGTGGAAAGGTAGCGTATGGGAATCTCCACCAGGAACCACGGTGGTGGCATCGCCGAGGTCGTCGTCGACGCGCCCCCGGTCAACGCGTTGACCGTCGCGGGCTGGTTCGAGCTTGCGCGGGCCGTGCGGGAGGCGGGGCGTGACCCGCGGACGCACGTCGTGGTGCTGCGCGCCGAGGGCCGGGGCTTCAACGCCGGAGTCGACATCAAGGAGATGCAGGCGAGCACGGGGCACGACGCGCTGGTCGGGGCCAACCGCGGCTGCTACGCGGCGTTCGCCGCGGTCTACGAGTGCGAGGTCCCGGTCATCGCCGCCGTGCACGGGTTCTGCCTTGGCGGCGGCGTCGGCCTGGCGGGCAACGCCGACATCGTGGTCGCCGCTGAGGACGCCTACTTCGGCCTGCCCGAGGTCGACAGGGGAGCGCTCGGCGCGGCCACGCACCTGGCCCGGCTGGTTCCCCAGCAGCTGATGCGTGCCATGGTCTACACCTGCCGCAACGTCACCGCCGCCGAGCTGCACGACTTCGGCTCGGTGCTCGAGGTCGTCCCGCGCGACCGGCTGCGCGAGGCCGCCTTCGAGGTCGCCTCCCAGATCGCGGGCAAGGACCCCTACGTCATCAGGAGGGCCAAGGAGGCGCTGAACGGCATCGACCCGATCGACGTCAAGCGCAGTTACCGCTTCGAGCAGGGTTTCACCTTCGAGCTCAACCTGATGGGCGCGGGCGACCGGCACCGCGACGCCTTCGTCTCGGAGGGAGCCCGGTGAACACGACGAACAAGACGACATCGATCGAGGAGATCGTCGGATCGCTGGAGAGCGGCATGACGATCGGGATCGGTGGCTGGGGTTCGCGGCGCAAGCCGATGGCCCTGGTCAGGGCGATCTTCCGCTCCTCGCTCACGGACCTGACCATCGTGTCGTACGGCGGGGCCGACGTGGGCCTGCTGTGCGCGGCGGGCAAGGTCCGCAAGGTGGTCGCCCCGTTCGTGACGCTCGACTCGATCCCCCTCGAACCGCACTTCAGGGCCGCCAGGCAGAGCGGGGCCATCGAGTTCGCCGAGTACGACGAGGGCATGTTCATGTTCGGCCTGCTCGCCGCCGCGCACCGGCTGCCGTTCCTGCCGACCAGGGCCGGGCTCGGCTCCGACGTCATGCGGGTCAACCCGGGGCTGCGCACGGTCCGCTCGCCGTACGACGAGACAGAGGAACTGGTCGCGGTGCCCGCGCTGACGCTGGACGTGGCGCTACTCCACCTGGACCGGGCCGACACCCGGGGCAACGGCCAGTACCTCGGCCTCGACCCGTACATGGACGACCTGTTCGCCAAGGCCGCCGCCCGCTGCTACCTGAGCTGTGAGCGACTGGTCGACCCGGGCAAGCTCGAAGGGCCGCCGCAGACCCTGCTGGTCAGCCGCATGCACGTCACCGGGGTCGTGGAGACCCCGAACGGCGGCCACTTCACCGACTGCGGCACCGCCGACGGTTCTGACGGTGGCCGCGACGAGGCGTTCCAGCGCCACTACGCGACCTCGGCGGCCGACCCGCAGGCGTGGGCGGCGTTCACCGAGCGGTTCCTTTCAGGAGACGAGATGGCCTACCAGCAGGCGGTACGGCGCTGGCATGAGGAGGAGGGACGATGAGCGCGACCCGTGCGGAGATCTGCGTCGTCGCCTGCGCGGAGGCCTGGCGCGGAGACGGGGAGATCCTGGCCGCGGCGATGGGCACCTGCTCGATTCTGGGCGCCAGGCTCGCCCGGCTCACCTTCGAGCCGGGCCTGCTGACCACCGATGGCGGTCCGCTGCTCACCGCGGAGCCGGTGCCGTTCGGAGCGCCCGCCGGTCCCGTCGAGGGATGGATGCCGTTCCGTGACCACCTGTGGCTGGTGCAGAACGGCAGGCGGCACGTGATGATGGGCGCCTCGCAGATCGACAGGCACGGCAACACCAACATCTCCGCCGTCGGCGAGTGGGCGCGGCCGACGTCGCAGCTCCTCGGTGTGCGCGGTGCCCCGGGCAACACGATCTGCAACCCGACCAGCTACTGGATCCCCAGGCAGTCGACCCGGGTGTTCGTGCCGAAGGTGGACGTGGTCAGCGGTGTCGGCTACGACCGCGCGGCGGAGCTGGGCGCGCACGCATCCCGGTTCCACGGCCTGCGCCGGGTGGTGACCGACCTGGGAGTCTTCGACTTCGGCACCCCCGACGGCTCGATGCGGCTGGTCTCCGTCCACCCCGGGGTCGAGGTCGAGCAGGTCGTCGCGGCCACCGGCTTCGAGCTCGTCATCGACGGCGACGTGCCGGAGACCCGGCGGCCGTCCGACGAGGAGCTGCGGCTGATCCGCGAGGTGCTGGACCCGAAGGCGCTGCGGGACAGGGAGGTCCGGGCATGACCGCGGCGTTCCGCCCGAGGGCCTTCCACGACGGAGGGCCGGGGGGACGGAGAGGTCCGGGCATGATGGAGACGTTCCCGCAGAAGGCACCGTGCGACGGGAGGCGCTGACATGACCGATCAGAAGCTGGACACCCCGCTGACCAGGCTCACCGGAGTCCGCCACCCCGTCGTGCAGACCGGCATGGGCTGGGTCGCGGGCCCCCGGCTGGTCTCGGCCGTGGCGAACGCGGGCGGCCTGGGCATCCTCGCCTCGGCCACGATGACCCTCCCTCAGCTCGCCGGCGCGATCGAGGAGGTCCGCTCGCGCACCGACGCCCCCTTCGGGGTCAACCTGCGCGCGGACGCCTCCGACGCGGGCGAGCGCATCGACCTGCTGATCAGGCACCGGGTGAAGGTCGCCTCGTTCGCCCTCGCCCCCCGCCAGGAGCTGATCGCCAGGCTGAAGGACGCCGGGATCGTGGTCATCCCGTCGGTCGGGGCACGCCGCCACGCGGAGAAGGTCGCGGCGTGGGGCGCGGACGCGGTGCTCGTCCAGGGCGGCGAGGGCGGCGGTCACACCGGAGCTGTGGCGACCACCCTGCTGCTGCCCCAGGTGGTCGACGCGGTCGACATCCCGGTGATCGCCGCGGGAGGCTTCTTCGACGGCCGTGGCCTGGCCGCCGCCCTCGCGTACGGCGCGGCGGGGGTGGCCATGGGCACCCGGTTCCTGCTCACCTCCGACAGCTCGGTGCCCGACGCCGTCAAGCGGACCTATCTCGGCACCTCGGAGACCGTGGTCACCCGGCAGGTCGACGGCATGCCGCACCGGGTGCTGCGCACGCCGCTGGTGAACGCGCTGGAACGCTCGAACGGCCTGTCCAGGCTGACTCGCGCGGTGCGCAACGCCGCCGGGTTCCGCCGCATCTCCGGCATGTCATGGGCCGCCATGATCCGCGACGGCCTGGCGATGAAACACGGCAAGGAGCTCACCTGGTCCCAGGTCCTCATGGCGGCCAACACGCCCATGCTGCTCAAGGCGGCGATGGTGGACGGCAGACCGGACCTCGGTGTGATGGCCTCGGGCCAGGTGGTCGCCCTCATCGACGACCTGCCCTCCTGCGAGGAGCTGATCGACGCCGTCGTCACCCAGGCGGCGGACGTTCTGCGCGGCCTCGGCGCCAACCTGGTCTCCTGAGGCACCTCGCCCGGCCCGGGGACCCGCTCGCGGCACGCCGTTCCGCCGCGTGTCTCTAAAGAGGCATAACGCCGTCGCATGGCAAGGTGTTAGCTACTCGTATCCGATCTTCGATGCCACCTTGAGGTGAGCCCGGCCCGTCCGGCTCCTGGTCTCCTCCCCCCAGGACCCCAAGAGGAGTCATCGACAGTGAGATCGAACAGCAGAACGCGTACCGTGGCGTTACTCGCGGCGGGGACGCTGGCGGCCGGCACGCTGTACGCGGCCCCGCCCGCCTCCGCCTCTCCCGGCCGCCTTGCGGCTGTCACCGCGTCGCCGCCGAACCCGTCGGCGGCCCAGGTGGCGGGTGCGGCGTCCCCCGCTCCGTACGCGCCCCCCGACGAGCGCGCCCGTGCCCGCGCGCTCGCCACCGCCGACCGGATCCTCACCGACCGGGCCGACGCCCTCCACACCGGCGACGGCGACACCTTTGAGCGCCCGGCCGTCGCCTTCGGCCCGCGCGGCCTGCAGTACCTGACCTACAAGCGCCTATATCGGGGACTGCCGGTCTTCGGCGGTGACGTGATCGTCGCCACCGACCGCGGCGGCGCCGCGGTCACCGCCGCGGTGACCGGCCAGCGCAGTGGCCTCGACGGTGTCGAGACCACGCCGGTCGTCACCGCGGAGCGGGCCCGCGTCATCGCGCGGGACCTGCTGACCTCCGTCACCGGCCAGAGCGCGCCACGCCTTACGGTGCACGCCGCCGGTGTCCGTCCCCGTCTGACCTGGGAGAGCGTTGTCACCGGCGCCTCGACGGACGGCCAGGCCAGGCTCCACGTGTACGTCGACGCCCGTGACGGCTCGATCGTCGACCGGTGGGACGATGTGCGCCACGGCGTCGGCCACAGCTACTACAACGGCGACCCCGTCCACATCGACACCTCAGGCTCGCCCGGCGCCTACACCCTCATCGACCCGGTTCGCCCCGGCCTCAGGTGCAGCAGGGTCGACAACGTTCCCATCGACGGCGCCGACGACGACTGGGGGAACGCCTCGCCCACCGACATGGAGACCAGCTGCGTCGACTCCCTTTTCGCGGCGCAGCACGAATGGGACATGCTGCGCGAGTGGCTGGGCCGCGACGGCTTCGACGGCAACGGCCACGGCTTCCCGATCTTCGTCGGGAACAGGCAGCCCAACGCCACCTGGAGCGGCAGCGAGGTCGAGATCGGCCGTAACGTGGCGGGCACCAAGCTGATCGGCTCCCTGGACGTGGTCGGGCACGAGTTCGGTCATGCGATCTTCCAGTTCACCGGGAGCGGCGGTGGCGGCGGCTCCGGCGGAGGCTGGGAGGGGTACGCCCTCGACGAGTCGACCGGCGACGTCTTCGGCACGCTCACCGAGCACTACGTCAACCACCCGCCCGAGATCGACGAGCCCGACTACCTGGTGGGCGAGAAGGTCGACTTCCTCGGCCCCGGCCCGCTGCGCAACATGTACGACCCGGCCGCCCTGGGCGACAAGGCGTGCTACAGCGCGCAGCCGGACCAGGATCCCTACCAGGCCGCGGGCGTGCAGAACCACTGGTTCTACCTCCTCGCGGAAGGCAGCAACCCCGTCGGCAAACCGGCCAGCCCGGTGTGCGCGGGCGAGGGTGTGACCGGCGTGGGACTCCGCAAGGCCGCCGAGATCTTCATGAGCGGGCTCCATCTCAAGACCGCGCCCTGGACCTACGCAAAGGTCCGTCAGGCCACCGTCCAAGCCGCGCTGGCCCTGTATCCCGGATGCGAGGAGGTACGGCGGGTCAAGGCCGCCTGGGACGCCGTCACCGTCACGGCCGCCCCCGGTGAGCCCGACTGCGTGGACGACTTCTCCGTCCAGCTCGCGCCCCCCGCTTCGACCGTCGAGGCCGGGCGGGCGGCCACGACCACCCTGAGCACCACGACCACCTCGGGGGAGCGCCAGCGGGTCACCGTCTCCGCGACCGGCGCCCCGGCCGGAGTCACCGTGACGGCTCATCCCCCCGTCGTCGACACCGACAGCACCAGCGTGATCACACTCTCCACGTCCGCGAACACCCCGCCGGGCGTCTACCCGATCACCGTCACGGCCACCGGGACGGTCGCGCGTTCGGCGACCTACACCCTGACCGTCACCCCGCGCGCCGTCCCCGCGTGGAAGCCCTACACCTCTTACGCGGTGGGCGACCAGGTCACCCACAAGGGCGTCACCTACCGGTGCCGGACCCGCCATGTGTCCCTGCCGGGCTGGGAACCGCCCAGGACACCCGCCCTGTGGGTGAAGGTCCGCGCCGGCGGACCGTCCTGACATCCCCTGCCCGTCCCTGCCCACCCACGGGCGGGCCGCGTCACGCACACGGACGCGGCCCGCCCGTCACCGGGAGGCGCTCCTACAGCTTCTCCAGCTCGGGCACCAGCTCCGCCGGGGTCGGCAGGGACTCGATCTCGTTCCTGACCTCCTCGGCGACCGAGCGCAGGCCGTGGTCGGACAGCAGCGTTTCGATCGCCGACGCGTCCAGATCCTCGGCCCGCATGCTCAGCGCGCCGCCTCTGGCGCTCAACGCGTCGGCGTTGATGTTCCGGTCGGCGCCGTTGGGCAGGATGAGCTGGGGGACGCCCAGCGCGGAGCAGGTCAGCGCGGTGCCCGCGCCGCCGTGGTGGATGGCCGCGGCACTGCCGCGCAGCAGCGCGCCCAGCGGCACCCAGCCCGTCACGCGCACGTTCGGCGGAAGCTCGCCGAACTGCGAGGTGTCCTCGGCGCCCGTGGCGATCACGAAGTCGGCGTCCACCGCCCCGGCCGCCTCGATGATCCGCGTGTACTCACCGAGCCCGTGGGTCTCCGGCACCACCGTGCCCAGGGTGACCGCGATCCTGGGCCGGTCGCTCTCGCCGAGCAGCCAGTCGGGAAGCACACCGCCGCCGTTGTAGGGAACGTAGCGCATCGTCCACTTCGACGGCGGCCCCTCCAGCAGGCTGGGCGGTGCGACGTCGATCGTCTCGATCCTGTCGGGCACCTGCAGGCCGTGCCGTACGAACGCCGCGTTCGCGGGTGGCTCCTGGAAGTGCTCGGGTCTGAACCTGACGATCCCGAAGGCGTGCGCGACGCACGGCACACCCAGCTTGGCGGCGGCCAACGGGCCCGCGGTGAACATGGGGTCGTAGACCACCAGATCGGGACGGACCCGCTCGGCGAGTCTGACGTGCTCGTCGACGTAGCGGTCCCATATCGAGATGGCCAGCGGCATGAGCTTGTCCATCTCCTTGGCGGCCAGGTTCTGCGTCGAGGTGAGGTGATCGGGCACGGCCTCGGCGAGGCCGGCGACTATGTGCGCCGTGGTGAGACCGGGTACGGCGTCCAGGGTGATCAGCCCCGCGTCGCCGGCTGCCAGGCCGCTTCCCGCGGCGACGAAGGTGACCTCGTGTCCTGAGAGGCGGAAGGCCCATGCGAGTGGCACCATGGGAAACACGTGGCCGATTCCCGGAGCAGGTATGAAAAGCACGTGCATTGTCCGACAGATCCCCTCTGTCCGTTGACACCCTGTTTTCTTGACCTTGCTCTTCCGGCGTCAAGTCAATCGAACGCGATCAGGCTGATCAAGGGTTGCCCGGGAGGTTTTCCCGTGATTCCCGCCACCGGGCGCACCGGGTGCCGTCCGCGGAAACCACCCCGCCCGGTCCCGTCCCGTCCCGGCCTGGTCCGTCTCGGTCCGTGGAGCCGACGACCGCCGCGGCCCAAGGGTCACCCGGGCAGCCGGCGGGCACCGATCTCGACCAGCGACATCCAGGTGACCAGCATGCGATTGAGAGCCTCGTCGACCGGTTCGCCCGCGGCCTGTTCGGCGCCGAAGAGCTGGACCAGCTCGTGAAACCGGTAGCGCACCCGTCCGATGGCGTCGACCCCCGCCACGTCCAGCAGCCGCAGGTCCACCAGGTGCTCGACGATGTCCTCCGCGTCGTCGAGCGGGACGTCGAGCAGCGGCGCCGCCAGCCAGGATCCGAAGTCGGGCAGGTCAAGCAGGGTGAGCAGGTGGAACGCGCGCCGATGCGGATCGTCGAGCTCGGCGTAGTCGAGCCCGAGGCTCGATCTGATCGCCACGTCTCCCACGGCCAGCTCGTCCAGCCTGCGCCGCTCGTCGGACAGCCTGTCCGCCAGTGCCTGCAACGGCCAGTGCGGTCGGGCCAGCAGCTTGGCGGCCGCCGCGCGGATCGCGAGCGGGATGCCTCCGCACAATCGCGCAATGGTCGCGGCCGCCGCCGGATCGGCCGCGACCCGTTCGGGGCCGATGATCGTGCTGAGCATCTCCAGTGAGGTGTCGACGGAGAAGAAGCCCAGGTCGACCAGTTCTGCGCCCTCGAGGCCGGTCAGCCGGGATCGGCTCGTGATGATCACCAGGCACCGCGGGGACCCGGGTAACAACTTGCGGACCTGGTACTCGCCGCTGACGTTGTCCAGGACGACCACGAGGCTCCTGCCCGCGACCTTGCGCCGGTACAGCTCGACGCGGTCCTCCGTCGTGTCCGGCAGCTCGGCTCCCGACACGCCGAGCGCGCCCAGAAAGCGGCCCAGCACGTCCCGGACGCCGAGATCGCGGTCCGCCCCTCGCAGGTCGGCGAACAACTGGCCGTCTGGATAGTCGTCCCGCAGCAGATGAGCGGCGTGTACGGCGAGCGTCGACTTCCCGACCCCGCCGAACCCCGAGATCACCACCGTCGGCGTCGCCGTACGGCAGGCGGCGGCGGTGGCGTGCTCGGCGAGCCGCCGCAGGCTGTCCATCTGTTCCGCGCGTCCGATGAAGTCGCCGATGTCGGGAGGCAGGTGCCGGGGAGCGGTGTACTGCTCCACGTGCTGGTTCGGGGTGACCGCGCGCCGCCTCGTGGCAGTCGCGCCTTGGGTTTCCACGGCGGCGCGGGTGGCGGCCGCGAACGAGTCGAGCCTGCCGCGGAGCACCTGACCGTGCAGTTCCCTGAGCTTCTCACCGGGTTCGACGCCCAGTTCGTCCCGCAGACACCTGCGGCCCTCCCGGTAAACGGCCAGGGCGTCGGCCTGGCGGCCGCTTTCGTACAGCGCGCGCATCAGCAGCGCGCGGGCCTCCTCGCGCAACGGGTGCGCGGTGGTCAGCCGGGCCATGCGTGAGGCGCTCTCCGCGGCCCTGCCCTGGGCCAGCTCGCACCGTGCCAGCCCTTCTTCGACGGTCAGCCGATCCTCTTCCATGGCAGACGCCCTGGCGCGGGCGAACCTCGTGTCGACGCCGCCGAACGCGGGACCGCGCCACAGCCCGAGTGCCTGCTCGTAGTGCTGGAAGGCCTCGGAGTGGTCGCCAAGGCGTTCCGATCGCCTGGCCAGGTCGAGATGCCGGTCGTGGGTCTCCAGGTCGCTGTCGGCTCGCTCGATGTTCAGCAGGTATCCGGGGGGACGGGTGAGGAGCACCGACTGCCGTCCGACCGAGGCGAATCCCCGGCGCAGCGACGAGACGTAGGTGTGCACCAGCGCCGTGGCCGACCGAGGCGGCGACTCGTCCCAGATGAGGGCGATGAGCCGCTCGATGGACACGACCTGCCGGGGCTGCAGCGTCAACGCGACCAGCAACGCCTTGGGCTTGGCGCCACCGAGATTCACCACACGGTCGTCCGCCCGGACCTCGACCGGACCCAGCATCAGGAAGCGCATGTGACGTTCCCCATCGCATTCATGCCACAACAATGACCGCTGTCGCGGGAAACGGCACATTGTTTTTTTCCGAAGCCCCGGATCCGCGTTCGGTGAATCGGCCGCCCGCCGGTTTTCGCCCTCGGAGTTTATCTGCTCCGCCGTCGGTCCACGCAAGCCCTGACCTGCCGATCTGGCGTGCACATGAGAAAGCGTTGAAATGAAATATCCGGTTATTAATACATAAAGGTGAGCCGCCGGTTCGGCGGCCCACCTTCAGGGTTTTGAGGGTTCAGACGAGCCAGCAATTGTCCTTGGTGAAGCCGAGGCCGATGACGGTGTCGCCGTCCCAGGGCATGTGGCTGAATCCTCTTCCGTTGTGCCAGGCTTTGACGTCGCCGTTGGGCATGACCGCGGCGATGTCGGCTCTGCCGTCGCCGTCGAGATCGCCGAGCTGGAGGTTGTCGCTGGTGAAGCCGAGGCCGACGATGGTGTCGCCGTCCCAGGGCATGTGGCTGAATCCTCTTCCGTTGTGCCAGGCTTTGACGTCGCCGTTGGGCATGACGGCCATGATTTCGGCCTTTCGGTCGCCGTCGAGGTCGGCGAAGTGGAGGTTGTCCTTGGTGAAGCCGAGGCCGACGATGGTGTCGCCGTCCCAGGGCATGTGGCTGAATCCTCTTCCGTTGTGCCAGGCTTTGACGTCGCCGTTGGGCATGACG
>NZ_JBFBCE010000116.1:17320-27381 GCF_040689595.1 Streptosporangium sp. NPDC051023
ACGGCCATGATTTCGGCCTTTCGGTCGCCGTCGAGGTCGGCGAAGTGGAGGTTGTCCTTGGTGAAGCCGACGCCGATGACGGTGTCGCCGTCCCAGGGCATCGGGCCGAACCCGGCCCCGTTGCGCCAGGCCTTGACGTCGCCGTTGGGCATGACCGCCACGATCTCCTTGTCACCGTCGCCGTCGAGGTCGGCGAAGTGGAGGTTGTCGCTGGTGAAGCCGACGCCGATGACGGCGTCGGCGTCCCAGGGCATGTGGCTGAATCCCGCTCCGTTGCGCCAGGCCTTGACGTCGCCGTTGGGCATGACCGCGGCGATGTCGGCCTTGGCGTCACCCGACAGCGACGACCCCGGCGCCGTGTCGACGATGTTGTCGTAACGGATCGGCGTGTAGGTGTTCGCGGTCGACGCCCTCCAGGTGTGTTCCGCGGTGGGGGAGCCGTCGGGGCCCGCCTGCTCCCTGACGACCGGCGTCGTGTGGGCGTCGTCCGCCCAGCGGACGAAGAGCGCGACATGGACGCCCGGCCGGTTCAGCGCGTCACCGGGGCGCAGGTCCGACCGCGCGATCTCGTGTGAGACCTGGCCGAGCGTGCTCGTGGTGTAGGACTGCCGCAGCCCCCACGCCATGGAGAGGTAGCCAGAGCAGTCCGTGCGGTAGTTTCCGTACCCGTTCCGATGGCAGGCCGACTGGCTGTACGGAACTCTCTCGTCGATCCAGCTCTGCGCCCGGATCAGCGCCTCGTCACGTGAGGTCGCCCTGTTCTCGGGGTAGGTATCGCAGCCGAACCTGGCGTGAAGGAGGTCTGCCCCGGACGCGGAGGCAGGGGCGGAGAGGGCGGCGCTGGAGGGCGTGGCTCCGGCGATCCAGGTCAGTGCGGTGGTGGTGGCCGTCAGCAGCAGGCGGAGCCTGGCGGTCCCGTTCATTGTGGTGTCCTGACGTGTAGGCGGCACGGCACACCGGCAGCGGTGCGGTTCGCTCCCCGGGGCCGTTCTGACATGACCAGGTTCGTGAGCGTCGCTGGAAAACGGCTTCAAGCCGCCTACAGACCGGCAGGCCCTCACGACCCGGCCGCCGGAGATCACTCTTCGGGACCGAGTCGGAGGTCACCCCTCGGGGCCGAAGAGCATGATGAGAACGGTCAGCGTGACGGCGAGGGCGATCAGCACCCAGAGCCTCCGGGACGGCCGGGGACCGTCTCGGAGCACGCGCACGCCCAGCGGCATGAACGCGACGCACAGGCCGGTCAGGGCGATCGGCGACTGCGGGACCTCGGTGCCCTTGAGCGTGCCGAGGGCGAGGATCCACATCCAGCCCAGCGCGAAGGAACGGATCGGGCCCAGTACGCGGGAGCGGTAGGCGCCGATCGCGAGCACGACCCAGCCGGTGACGATGGTGAGGGCGGGAAAGCGGAAGACGTCCCACGCCCCGTATGAGTCGGCGACGGCCTTGGTAGCGGTGGACAACCCCTGCACGCCGACGAGTTGGAAGGCGAGATGGTCGATTCCCCCGTGGAAGGTCCGGGTGAACAGCCCGAACATCACCAGGCTGCCACCCCAGACCGCCCAGCCGGGCCTGGTGACGCCGATCATCTGGGCGAGTGTCACGATGGCGGGCCACATGAGCACGTTGCCCGCGACGAAAAGGCTGTAGGCGGCGACCATCAGGGTCGGCTCGGCGTCGTAGGCCTGCAACTGCTGGGGGAAGAAGAAGTGGTACCTGATGCGCAGGAGCACCCCGGCGGACATCAGCAGGGGGCCAAGGACCATCGCGATCCCGCCCACCCACGGCCCGGGGAACCAGAACGTCCCGGCAGGGCGTGCCCGCCCGGAGGTCTGTCCGAGCGGCTGTCCGGGGGTCTGTCCGGCGGCTTGGCGAAGGCTGTCGTCGTTCATGCCTCAACGGTTGTGGACGGTGGTGTTCCCGCACATCCGGCCATGGCCGGATCTCGCCGCTCCGACCGTGGTCACCCCCGCGGTCCCGGCTACGACCTGGGGAGGTCCGACCGTGGTCGGACGCGCCGCCTCGGCCCGTGACGATAGCGTCGGGGAGTGGAAAGCATCCGCGGGCGTGCCCGTCCCATCCTCCTTGACGCCGCGGTGGCGGTGGCGCTCGCGATCTTCGTCGCCTACGCGCTCCTGGAGCCTCCCGTCCAGGTGTTCACGGGGCCGCTCTGGGCGGTGTGGGCCGTGGCCCTGGGCACCGCGCTGCCCGTGGCGGTACGGCGGCGCTGGCCGCTGCCGGTGCTCGCCGTGGCCGGGGTAGGCACGGTGGCCGCCACGCTGGCCGGCGTGGTGGGCGCCGGAGTGATGTGGGTGGCCTACACCCCCGTCGCGCTGGCGCTCTACGTCGTCTCGGCCGTCGAGCCGCCCCTGCGGTCCGCGGCCGCCCTGGTGGCCTGCCTGCTCGCCTCGGCGGCCGCGGTCGTCTGCTTCTACGCGACGTTCCAGCCCGTCCCGAGCCCCGAGGGGGCGCCCAGTGAGGTGCCGCTCGCGTGGCCGGTGGAGGCCGGGGCGATCTGGGGGGTGACGGGTGGGGCATGGGCGGCCGGGACGATCCGCCGCTGGCGGCGTGCCGCCGCCGCCGAGCTCGCCCGGCGTGCCGCGGCTGAGGAGCGGCTGCGCATCGCCCGCGAACTGCACGACATCGTCGGGCACAGCATGAGCCTGATCGCGGTCAAGTCCACCGTCGCCAACCACATCGCCGGAACCGACCCCGAGGAGGCGCTGTCCGCGCTGGCCGTCATCGAGCACACCAGCCGGGTGGCACTCACCGACATACGCCGCCTGCTGGGAGTTCTCCGTGCCGACCCGGAGGACGGTGCGGAGACCGGCACGAGGATCGGTGTGGGGAGTGGCGCGGAGACCGGCATGGCGAGCGGAGTGGGGACCGGTACAGGGAGCGGAATGGAGATCGGCGCGAGGACCGGCGGGGAGACCGGTAGGGAAGCCGGTCCCGTCTCCCGCGCCGCCCTCGCGCCGGCACCGGGGCTCGCCCAGCTCTACGAGCTCGCCGAACACACCCGTGCGGCGGGTGCCTCCGTCGAGCTTGAGGTGCGCGGCGTCGGCGATCTGCCCGAGGCGGTGGGCCTGTCGGTGTACCGGATCGTGCAGGAGGCGCTGACCAACGTCGTCAAGCACGCCGTCCCGGCCCGCTGCCGGGTCGACGTCGAGGCCGACGGGCGGGCGGTGCGGATCGAGGTCGTCGACGAGGGGAGGGGCCGCGGGTCCGCGCAGTCACGCGGTGCCGGGGCGCACGGGCTGATCGGGATGCGGGAGCGGGTGGCGATGTTCGGCGGCACGTTCAGTGCGGGCCCGCGAGCGGAGGGAGGCTTCCGGGTGTCGGCCCGCCTGCCGTACGAATCCTCGGGACGGACGCGGTGAACAGCGCCGTGAACGATGCCGGGAACGACTTCGGGCGGCCTGTCCGGGTGCTGCTCGCCGACGATCACGTGCTGCTGCGCGACAGCTTCCGCGCCCTCATCGGCGCCACCGAGGGGATGGTCACGGTCGGCGAGGCCGGGACCGGGGGCGAGGCCGTACGGCTGGCCGCCCGGGAGCGCCCCGACGTGGTGCTGATGGACGTGCGGATGCCCGAGATGGACGGCATCGAGGCCACCCGGCTGATCTGCGGGTCACCGGAGACAGCCACCACGCGCGTGCTGATACTGACGACGTTCGACCTGGACGAGTACGTCTACGCGGCCCTGCGGGCGGGGGCGAGCGGTTTCCTGGTCAAGGACACCACCGCGGCGCACCTCCTGGAGGCGATCCGGGTGGTCGCCTCGGGTGAGGCGCTGCTCGCGCCTGCCGTGACGCGACGGCTCATCGCGGAGTTCACCAGGCTGGCCGCGCCCGTCCAGGCGCCCGCCCGCGAGCTCGCCGGGGTCACCGGCCGTGAGCGGGAGGTCCTCACGCTGATCGCCCGTGGGCTGTCCAACGCCGAGATCGCCGGAAGCCTGCACCTCAGCGTCGGCACGGTGAAGACCCACATCGGGCGCCTGCTCGGCAAGCTCAACGCGCGAGACCGCGCCCAGCTCGTGATGGTCGCCTACGAGACGGGCCTGGTCGCCGCCGGTCACCGGTGAACCACCCCACCGCCCGCCAGGCCCTTTCCCGTCCGGCCGCTCGCTGGCCCTCAGGTGCCCGTTCGCTCGTCCCCTCCCAGCGAGGAGATCACCCGGGCGCGATGGTCACCGGGGGAGCCCCAGGCCGAGTACAACGCCCTGACCTTGCGGATCCACAGGCTGGGGTCGTACTCGTCGGTGTAGCCGATGGCGCCGTGCACCTGCAGGGCGATCTTGGCCGTCGCGTAGGCCGCCTCGGACGCCGCCGCCTTCGCCGCCGAGACGTCGCGCGCGAACGTCGGTGACCCCGAGGCCAGCGCCGCGCCATGGACCAGCGGGCGGGCGTACTCCAGGCCGACGAGCGCATTCGCGAGGTGGTGCTTGACCGCCTGGAACTCGCCGATCGGCCGTCCGAACTGCCGTCGCGCGGTCGCGTACCCGACCGTGATCTCCAGCAGCCTGCGTCCCAGACCGACGAGTTGGGCGGCGCAGGCCAGCGCGCCCATGTCGTAGGCCGCGCGGGCCGCCGCGCGCACCTCGGGCCCCGAGGCGAGCACCGTGCCCGGGGTCAGGGAGAACAACCTGCGGGCCGGGTCCAGTGAGGTGCGCGCCTCGCCGGGGACCGCGCCGCGCAGCTCGTCGCCGTCCGCGACGAGGACGAGACCGGCGACGTCGGCATCGAGGCCGTACGGCACCGCCGCAGGCAGCGCGAGCGAGGCGACGGCCGTGCCGGCGGCGATCCCCGGCAGCCAGGCGTCCGCGAGCTCCCGGTCACCGAGCCGGTCGAGCAGCACGGCCGCGGCGACGGTCTCGGCGTACGGCCCCGGCACCGCGTGCCTGCCGAGCTCGTGGAAGGCGGTCACCAGCTCGACGGGCAGCGGCCCCGCTCCGTCGAAGGCCTCGGGTACGGCGACCGCGAAGACCCCGGCCTCGGCGAGCGAGCGCCACAGGGCGAGGCCGGGCTCGGCCGTCCCGGCCGCCCAGGTGCGGATCACGGCGGGGGTCTCCGCCTTCACAAGCAGTTCGTGCAGGGTCTCGCCGAACAACCGCTGCTCGGCCTCGAGGATGAACTTCACCGTTTCCTCCGGATGGTTGCCACCGTGCTCGCCGTCGTGCTCGCCGTCACTTCGAGGCCCTGGGCAGACCGAGCACGCGTTCGGCGATGACGTTGCGCTGAATCTCGTTGGTGCCCGCGTAGATCGGACCGGCGAGGGAGAAGACGTAGCCCTCCAGCCAGTCGCCCTCCAGTTCGCCGTCCGCGCCCAGCAGGTCGAGCGCCGTCTCGTGCAGTGCCACGTCCAGCTCGGACCAGAAGATCTTGTTGATGCTTGACTCGGCTCCCACGTCCTCGGTGCGCGAGACGGTCTCGAAGCCCTTGAGCCGGTAGGCGCGGGCCCTGATCCACGCGTCGGCGACCCGGTCGCGCAGCGCGGTGTCCGCGGGGTCGGCACGCTCGTTCCACAGCTCGACAAGGCGGTCGGCGGCGGCCAGGAAGCGTCCCGGGCTGCGCAGCGTGAGCCCGCGCTCGTTGCCGGTCGTGCTCATCGCGACCCGCCAGCCCTCGCCGGGCGTCCCGACGACGTCCCGGTCCGGCACGAACACGTCGTCGAAGAACAGTTCCGCGAAGGCGGGCTTGCCGTCGATGCGGCCGATCGGGCGCCGGGTGATCCCCTCGGCGTCCAGCGGGAACATCAGGTAGGTCAGGCCGTGGTGCCGTCCGGCCTCGGGGTCGGAGCGGAAGGGGCCGAAGCCCCAGTCGGCGAAGGCCGCGCGGGAGCTCCACGTCTTCTGGCCGTTCAGCAGCCAGCCGCCGTCCGTGCGGGTCGCGGTCGCGCGCAGCGCGGCCAGGTCGCTGCCCGCTCCCGGCTCCGACCAGGCCTGGGCCCAGATCACCTCTCCCGAGGCCATCGGCGGCATGATGCGGTCGAGCTGCTCGGGGGTGCCGTGGTTGAACAGGGTCGGGGCGAGCAGGTTGATGCCGTTCTGGCTGACGCGCCCCGGTGCCCCGGCCGCGTAGTACTCCTCCTCGAAGATCAGCCACTCCAGCGGGGTCGCGTCCCGCCCGCCGTACCGGGCGGGCCAGGAGACGACGGAGAGCCGGGCCTGCGACAGCTCCCGCTCCCAGGCGCGGTGGGCGGCGAAGCCCTCCTCGGTCTCCAGCGAGGGCAGGGGAGTGGCGGGAACGTGGGAGCGCAGCCAGTCGCGAACCTCGGCGCGGAACGGCTCGACGGACGACAGGTCAAGATTCATCGGCGGCCGCCTTCATGCTCTTCGGGGTCATCCCGGCCAGGGGGTCGGCCGAGGTCTCCGCGTTGTGCGCGTGGGCGAGATGGTGCAGGCCGAAGACCGAGTCCATTCCCGCGTGCATGCCCTGCAGGTCCTCGGCCTGGTTCACCGCCTTCTTCGTCAGCGCCAGGCCCATGCGCGGCATGGCCGCGATCCGTTCGGCCAGCGCGAAGGTCTCGGTCTCCAGCGAGGAGCGGGGCACGACCCGGTTGACCATCCCCACCTCGTGGGCGCGCGCGGCGGGCATCCGGTCGCCGGTGTAGAGGAACTCCTTGGCGATCCGCGGCGGCATCACCCAGGGGTGCGCGAAGTACTCGACGCCGGGGATGCCCATCCGCACCACCGGGTCGGCGAAGAACGCGTCGTCGGAGGCGACGATCAGGTCGCACACCCAGGCCAGCATGAGCCCTCCGGCGACGCAGGCGCCCTGCACCATCGCGATCACCGGCTTGGGGATCTCCCGCCAGCGGCGGCACATGCCGAGATACACCTCGGACTCGCGGGCGAAGCGGCTCTCGGCCCCCTGCCTGCCGACGTGGTCCCACCACAGCCCGGCCTTGCGCTCGAAGGAGACGTGCGCGTCCCGCCCCGGGCTGCCGATGTCGTGCCCGGCGGAGAAGTGCTCGCCCGCTCCGGCCAGCACGATCACCTTGACCTCGTCGTCGGCCGCGGCCCGGTAGAAGGCCTCGTCCAGGGCGTAGGTCATCGCGGAGTTCTGCGCGTTGCGGTACTCCGGGCGGTTCATGGTGACCACCGCCACCGACCCGCGCCGCTCGTAGCGTACGACCGTCATCGGGACCCTCTCATTCTTTCTAACAATTGTTTGGTAGAGTAAACCACGTGAAGCTCAACGAGAAGGCCCCGGCCCGTCCGCCCTTCGGTGTGGAGGCGTGGAGATGAAGCCGCCCTATGTCCCCGGTCACGGACTGCTGCGCGACCGGGTCGCCCTGGTGACCGCCGCCGCGGGCACCGGCATCGGCGGCGCCTGCGCCCGCCGCATGCTGGAGGAGGGCGCCCGCGTGGTGATCAGCGACGCCCACGAGCGGCGCCTGCTGGAGAGCCTGGCCGTCCTCGAAGAGGAGTTCGGGGCGGACGCGGTGACCGCGGTGCCCTGTGACGTGACCTCGGAGGAGCAGGTCCAGAATCTGTTCACGGTCGCGCAGGAGCGCCTCGGCCCCGTCGACGTCGTGGTCAACAACGCCGGGCTCGGCGGTACGGCCAAGCTCGCCGAGATGACCGACGAGCAGTGGAACCGCGTCCTGGACGTCACCCTCAACGGCACCATGCGCTGCACCAGGGCCGCATTGGTCCGTATGCAGCCCAGGGGCAGGGGCGTCATCGTGAACAACGCCTCGGTGATCGGCTGGCGGGCACAGGAGGGGCAGGCGCACTACGCGGCGGCCAAGGCCGGGGTCATGGCGCTGACCAGGTGCGCGGCTGTCGAGGCCGCGCCGTACGGCGTGCGCGTCAACGCCGTCGCCCCCTCGCTGGCCATGCACCCGCACCTGGCCAAGGTGACCACGGAGGAGTTGCTGGCCGAGCTCACCAAGCGGGAGGCCCTCGGGAGGTACGCGGAACCGTGGGAGGTCGCCAACGTTATCGTCTTCCTCGCGAGCGACTACTCCTCCTATATGACCGGAGAGGTCGTCTCCGTCTCCAGCCAGCACCCCTGAGAGGTCGACCATGAGCCCACGACGCAGAGACTCAGAGAGCACCGCCGCCGCGCGGGCCGAGCGGCGGGCCGAGCTGCTCGCCACGGCGGCCGAGGTCTTCGCGTCGCGGGGATACGCCTCGACCACCGTCCGGGAGGTCGCCGACGCGGCGGGCATGCTCGGCGGTAGCCTCTACTACCACTTCGACTCCAAGGAGTCGATGGCGGACGAGATCCTGTCGACCTTCCTCACCGACATGTGGGCGGCCTACGACCGGGTTCTCGGGTCCGGCCTCGACGCGCGGGAGACCTTCCAGGCGCTGATCGCCGAGTCGTTCCACTCGATCGACCGTTACCGCCCGGCGGTCGTGATCTACCAAAACGAATCCAAGCATCTGGCGGCGAACCCGCGCTTCTCCTATCTCCTCGACTCGCAGCGGCGGTTCAGGGAGATGTGGTTGTCGGTGTTGGACCGGGGCGTCCTTGAGGGCGCCTTCCGCGCCGACCTCGACACCGGCCTGATCTACCGGTTCATCCGCGACACCGTCTGGGTGGCCGCGAGCTGGTACCGGAGCGACGGCCGCCTGCCCGCGGACGAGGTCGCCAGGCAGTACCTCGCGATGATCCTGGAAGGGATCCTGTCAACCTAAGGAGTTTTCGATGGCCGAGGCCTACATCGTCGAAGCGGTGCGCACCCCTGTGGGCAGGCGCGGCGGCGGTCTGTCCGGAGTGCACCCCGCGGATCTGGGCGCGCACGCGCTGAAGGCGCTGGTCGAGCGGTCCGGGATCGACCCGGTCGCGGTCGAGGACGTGATCTTCGGCTGCCTCGACACGGTCGGCCCGCAGGCCGGTGACATCGCCCGCACCTGCTGGCTGGCCGCCGGTCTGCCCGAGGAGGTGCCGGGAGTCACCGTCGACCGTCAGTGCGGCTCCTCCCAGCAGGCGCTGCACTTCGCCGCGCAGGCCGTGATGTCCGGCACGACGGACCTCGTGGTCGCGGGCGGCGTGCAGAACATGTCGATGATCCCCATCGCTTACGCCTCGCGCGGCGCCACCGACGCGCTCGGCCTCACCGAGGGGCCCTATGTCGGCTCGCGCGGCTGGCAAGCCCGGTACGGCAGGCAGGACGTGTCCCAGTTCAGGGGCGCCGAGATGATCGCCGAGAACTGGGACATCTCCCGCGAGGACATGGAGGCGTTCGCCTACGAGTCGCACATGCGGGCGATCAGGGCGATCGACGAGGGCCGCTTCGAGCGTGAGATCGCCCCGCTGGAGGGGGTCTCCGCCGACGAGGGGCCGCGCCGCGACACCACGCGGGAGAAGATGGCCGGGCTGAAGCTCCTGCAGGAGGGCGGGCGGTTGACCGCCGCCGTCGCCTCGCAGATCTCCGACGGCGCGGCGGCCCTGCTGATCGCCTCGGAGGAGGCCGTCAAGGTCCACGGCCTGCGCCCGCGCGCCCGCATCCACCATCTTTCCGCACGCGGCGAGGACCCCATCCGGATGCTGTCCGCCCCCATCCCGGCCACCGCCTACGCGCTGAAGAAGTCCGGCATGTCGATCGGCGACATGGACGCGATCGAGATCAACGAGGCGTTCGCCTCGGTCGTGCTGGCCTGGCTGAAGGAGACGGGCGCCGACCCGGCGCGCGTCAACCCCAACGGCGGCGCCATCGCGCTCGGCCACCCCCTCGGTGCAACCGGCGCCCGGCTGATGATCACCCTGCTGCACGAGCTGGAGCGCACCGGCGGCAGGTACGGCCTGCAGACGATGTGCGAGGGCGGCGGCCAGGCCAACGTCACCGTCATCGAGCGTCTCTGACCGGTCGGCGGACTCCCCGGGCTCACCGGACGCCGAGTCCTTTCCGCCCACGATGACGTCTTCCCCGCCGTGGCCTTTCCCGTTGTGATCTCCATGGCCACGACGCTGTTGACCGGAACGGCTCCGGAGATCGTCCCCTCGTTCCGCGACCGCCCCGCCGGTGTCGGCGGGGCGGCGTGGCCGTTCGGGCGGAAAGCCTCGTCAGGGCAGCGTCCGCAGGTAGGTCGGCGGCTTGCGCACCTG
>NZ_JBFBCE010000117.1:0-26736 GCF_040689595.1 Streptosporangium sp. NPDC051023
GGTAGCGGGCGGTCGTGCGACACGGACACGAAGCGAAAGGCGGGAAGCACGGCAAACGAAAGAAGCTGCCAGCCGGCATGGCCCCCGCGTCACCCAAGGTGGCCCCGCACGACACCGATCTCACCCCATCGTCCACCCCTGGCGCACCCGCAGACGATCTCCATAGGCACGCACCGGGAAATCATCAGGAATCCGGAATTCCTCTCGCGTTTCCGCTACCCGGCGATCCAGTTCATTTCGAAGAGAAAAGACAAGGAGAAGTGTTCATGAAACCCATGTTCAAGCAGCGACTTCGGGCAGCGTCAGTGGTAATCAGCGTTTCGGCCGCCCTGGTCAGCGCGACACCGGCGCAGGCGAAGGTACTGGCCTGGGCCGAGTGCTACCCAGGATATGTCTGCCTTTATGGCGACATTAACGGCGAGGGGCGTTACCGCAACGAAGCGGGGCCCACCAGCGCAAACGTCGGATCTCAGATGAATGACCTGACCAGCTCCATCTGGAACCGCACCTCGTACACGGTTTGCTTCTACGAGCACATAAACGCCAGCGGGAGTGAACTGGTCAGGCTCGGCCCCGACCAGAGGACGAGCAATGTCGGAAGCGCCGCCAACGACAAGATCAGCTCTTACACGTTCTGCTGACGAGTCGACCGTCACTGCTTACCGGAAGGCCTCGTGGTGGCAGGCCAACGAATATCCGCCACCCCGAGGCCGTCCCGGATTAAAGGCGCCCGCCACGGCGGGCGCCGCCTCATTTTCCGGGCCCGTTTCTATACTGAGTGAGAAAGCTGGGGCATTTCTCGATCAGTACTGGAAGGCGTCAAGTACGGTCGCCCGCACGCGTTCACTGATCGTCATGCCCGTGACGATGACCGTGTCACACCCGGCGTGCACCAGGAGGCGAGCGGCATGCCAAAGAACGCGCCTGGTTTCCCTCCTTGTCGATGACGATCTCATCCGGCAGCGACGTGAGCTCGTCGGCGACTTGGACCTACTTTGGCCCTTGTGTGATATATCGAACATCAAATCTGCGGATTCCTACTGTCAACGCTGTTCAGAAGAGGTCTCGGCAGAGTTGTGCTATTGGGGACCCCGCCACGCAGGTGCGCGCCGTCCCTCATGACGGCCGCCGCTGGCGCAGGCGCTCTGCGCGCCGCGGTCTGAGCGGCGGCGAGTGGATGAAGATCGCCGTTGGCGCACGAGGAGAGCAGGGCTGACCTGCGGGCTCTGGCCGACACCGCCGGCCAGGTGGGCGAGGTGGTCGGCCTGGCGGCGCTCACGACGACCGACGGCTACGGCCTGGTCTTTCTCATGGCGTCCGGGCTCGGCCTGGCCATCGCGGTGACCGGCTTGCCGCTGCCACGGTACCGGCACAGCCAAGTTTCGTTCGCTATTCTTGCGATCGTATCTGTTACGATCGTTTTATGAATGCAAGAAAATGGGTCAAACGACTCTGGATCACCTTCGCCTGCGTGCTCGTCCTGGTTGTCGGGGTCGGTGCGTGGATCGTCGTGCAGAACGATTTCGCCGTGCGCGAGGTGCAGGTGACCATCCCCGGACCGAAGCAGCCGCTGAAGGCGGTGCTCGCGCTGCCGACGGAGGGGAAGGGGCCGCGGGGGCTGGTTGTCTTCGCTCACGGGGACGGCGTGGCGGACGCCTCCGGGGATGAGGTCTACCGGCCGATCTGGGAGGCGTTCGCACGTGCCGGATACGCCTCGCTGTCCTGGAACAAGCCCGGCGTCGGCGGCGCGCCGGGGAACTGGCTCCACCAGAGCATGAGCGATCGCAGCGCAGAGGTCGACGCCGCGCTGGACTGGGCGAAGAGGCAACCGGAGATCGACCCGAATCGGCTGGGCGTGTGGGGGATCAGCCAGGGGGGCTGGGTGCTGCCCAAGGTGGCGGGAGACCGTACCGACCTGCGCTTCATGATCCTGGTCGGGGCGGCGGTGAACTGGGTGCGGCAGGGCGAGTACAACCTGCGGGCGGAACTCCAGGATCAGGGTGCGCCGGCCGGAAAACTCGACGCCGAACTCCGCCGGCGTGCCGCCCGGCTCCGCCTTCTGGAGGAAGGCGCCGCGTATGACAAGTACCTCGCGTCCGGGCTGGACAACTCGCCGATGAGCAGGGACCGGTGGCGGTTCGTTCTCCAGAACTTCCGCGCCGATGTGACGGACCAGCTTCCGAAGGTGCGTACCCCGACTCTTCTCATGCTCGGGGACCACGACCGCAACGTCGACGTCAAGGAGACCGAGGCCACCTATCGTGCGGGCATCCCCCGGGGCCTGCTCACGGTCGAGAAGCTCCGGGACAGCTCCCACAGCGCGGTCAAATACGAACTGGACAACCCCGACAGCGTCTGGGGTCTGATCACGTTCGTCGCCGCGCCCCGCTCGATCTACGTGCCCGGCTACCTCGACTCGCTCACCGAGTTCGTGAAGAAACACGGGCGGTGACCATGGAGGAACCACGCCTCCGTCACCCGCTGACCACCTCGACAGAAAGCACAGCAGTTGTTCTCCTCCACGATCACCGACCTCTGGCTCTCCCCGCCCTCGATCGTCTCGCCGGACTCGACGCCATGACGCGGCATGTCGACGTGCTGATCATCGGAGCCGGTCTCTCCGGCGTCGGCGCAGCGTGGCACATCCAGCGGCAGCCCGGAAGGACGTACGCGATCCTGGAGGCCAGGGACCGCCCCGGCGGCACCTGGGATCTGTTCCGTTATCCGGGGGTCCGGTCGGACTCGGACATCTTCACCCTCAGCTACGCCTTCCGGCCGTGGCGGGGGAAGAAGTCGCTGGCCGACGGCGACAGCATCCGCCGCTACATCGAGGACACCGCCCGCGACCACGGCATCGACCGGCACATCCACTACCGGGCCAAGGTGCTCTCCGCCGACTGGTCCTGGGAGGACGGCCGGTGGACGGTGAAGACCGAAGGCGAGGCGTGGACGTGCTCGTTCCTGTACGTCTGCGCCGGCTACTACGACTACGACCACGGCCACCGGCCGGAGTTCGAGGGCATCGCGGATTTCGGCGGCCGGTTCGTGCATCCGCAGTTCTGGCCGGACGACCTCGACGTCACAGGCAAGAAGGTCGTGGTGATCGGCAGCGGGGCCACCGCGGTCACGCTCGTGCCGGCGCTGGCCAAGCAGGCGGGCCGCGTCACGATGCTGCAGCGCTCGCCGACGTACCTGGCCTCCCTGTCCGACGTTGATCCGGCGGCCGACCTGCTGCGCCGCCTGCTGCCCGCGCCGCAGGCCCACACGCTGATTCGCGCCAAGAACGTGCTGAGCAGCCAGCTGACCTACTGGCTGAGCAGGCGCTACCCGGAGCAGACCAAGCGGTACCTGCGCAAGGGCATCCTCCGGTTCCTGCCCGATCCCGCCTATCTCGACCGGCATTTCACGCCTCGGTACCGGCCGTGGGACCAGCGGCTGTGCGTCGTCCCCAACGGCGACCTCTTCCTGGACGTGGCCGCCGGACGTGCGTCGGTGGTCACCGACCGGATCGCCCGCTTCGTCGGACACGGGATCGAGCTGGAGTCGGGGCAGACGCTGGAGGCGGACGTGGTCGTCTCCGCGACGGGCCTGTCGCTGATCCCCCTCGGCGGGATCGCGGTGTCGGTTGACGGTCGCGCGGTCGACCTGGCCGAGACCACCGCCTACCGCGGGCTGATGCTGAGCGGCGTGCCCAACCTGGCCTTCTGCGTCGGGTACACCAACGCGTCATGGACACTGCGGGCGGACCTGTCCTCCCGCTACGTCGTCCGACTGCTGGACCACATGGGGCGGCACGGCCTGACCACCGCGATGCCTGTCTTCCCTCGCGGCGGCGCCCGCCGCCCGCTGCTCGGCCTGACCTCCACCTACATCCAGCGCGCCGCCCACCTGTTCCCCCAGCAGGGCGATCGCGACCCGTGGACGGCCGGCCAGAACTACCTGATCGACCGGCTGAGGTCGGCGTTCCTCGACGTCCGCAAGGGGATGGTCTTCGATGGGTGAGCGATACCGTGTGGTCGCGCTGGGCGGGGCCGGAGCGATGGGCAGACCCGTCGTCGAAGCACTCGCCGGGCGCGCGGACATCGCGGAACTGGTGATCGCCGACCGCGAAACCGCGACCGCAGAACGCCTGGCCGCCCGGTTCCCAGGCGTCTCGGCCGCGACGGTCGACGCCGCGGATCCGGTACGGCTCCGCGAACTCTTCCACGATGCCGACCTGGTCCTCAACACCACCGGCCCCTTCTTCCGGCTCGGCGTGCCGATCCTGCGGGCGGCGATCGAGAGCCGTACCCATTACGCCGACATCTGCGACGACTGGGAGCCGACGCTGGACATGCTCGCCATGGACGCCGAGGCACGGAAGGCGGGCGTGATCGCCGTGATCGGAGCCGGGGCCAGCCCGGGCACCAGCAACATGCTGGCCGCGCTGGCGAGCCGCGAACTGGACACCGTCGAAGACGTCTTCACCGCCTGGCCGGTGGACGTCCCGTTCATCGGAGACGACCCCGCTGACGGCTCGCCCGGCGAAGGCTCGGCCGCCCTCGTCCACTGGATGCAGCAGTTGTCCGGAAAAATCAGGACCTGGGCGAACGGCGAACCCGCCGAGCGCCCGCCGCTCGAACCCGTCCGACTCGACTACCCCGGGCTGGGCACCGGCACCGCCTACACCGTCGGCCATCCCGAACCGCTGACCCTCCCGGCGACCTGCTCGATCACCCGCGACTGCGCCTGCGTCATGGTGGTCAAGCCGGAGACAGCCGCCTACCTGATGGTCCTGCGCGAGGAGGTCGACCGGGGAAAGCTCTTCCTGGAACAGGCCGCCGCCGCGATCGAGACCCCGACCGCCGCCCGCTTCGCCCGCTCGGCCATGCGCCGGCTCTCGCTGCGCGGCCCCGGCTCGCTTCCCCCCTTCTTCGCGCTGGCCACCGGGATCCGGTACGGCCTGCCGCACCGGATCGGCGCAAGGCTGATCGCCTCACCGCGTGGGATGGCCAGGGCGACCGGGATCCCTTTGTCCCTCGCGGCGGCACAGATTCTCGACGGCACGGTGCGCGCCTTCGGCGTCCACCCGCCGGACGCCGTACTCGACCCGGAGAGGTACTTCGACGAGTTGGCCGCCCACTGCGACCCGCCCCGCACCGGCCGCGACGAGGTCGTCAAGGTGGACCGCACCCCATGACCGACATCGATCAGGTCATTCGCGGTGAGGTCGCCCCCGGGTGGGAGCCGGTCCGCCAGGCCTTCGCCGCGATCATGAGCGGACCGGGCGAACACGGCGCGGGGCTGCACATCATTCACCGTGGCAAGACCGTCGTCGACCTGTACGGCGGGAGTGATGGTTCGGGCCCATACGGCCCGGACACCCGCCAGGTGGTCTTCTCCGCCTCGAAGGGCATCGCCGCCGCCTGCCTCGCGGTGCTCGCCGACCGCGGCGACCTTGACTTCGACGCGCCCGTGACCAGGTACTGGCCCGAGTTCGGCCGCCGGGGCAAGTCCGGGATCACCGTCGCGCACATGCTGAGCCATCAGGCCGGGCTCATCGCCCCCAGGCGCGGCGCCACCCTCGCGGAGGTGCTGGACGGACGTCCGCTCGCCGACGTCCTCGCCGGCGAACCCCCGCGCTGGCCCCCGGGGCGGCCCGGGTACCACGCGGTCACCTGGGGCACGCTCGCCGACGAACTCGTCCGCCGCATCACCGGTGGACGGCTCGGCGAGGTGCTCGCCGAGCTGGTGTGCCGGCCGCGAGACCTGGTGATCGGCATCGGCGGCGCGTACGCGAGCCCGCCACCCGCGCCCGTGCACACCGCCACCCGCGTCCCCTTCCTGGTCCGGCTGACCACCGCGGTCTTCGCCCGCCCCGGAACACCGGTGTGGGAGGCGATGACCGTTGGAGGAGCGCTCACCGAGCCTCCCGACCTGTGGGTCGGCCGTCCGGAGACCCTGGCCGCCCACCTGCCCGCCGCGAACGGCATCGCCACAACCCGCTCCCTGGCCCGGCTCTATGACCTGCTCCTGCCCGGCACCGAGTCCCCTCTCGTCGGCGAGCGCACCTGGCGCGCGGCCGTACGGCCGCGTGCCCGCGGACGGGACCGGGTTCTCGGTATCCCTTCGGCCTACGGGTGCGGATTCGCCCTGCCCAGCCGCGCGTGGCGACTTGGTTCCCCCACGGCCTTCGGCCATCCGGGCATCGGCGGCGCCCTGGGCCTCGGCGATCCCCGGCGAGGCCTCGCGCTGGCCTTCCTTCCGCGTACCATGCCCGCCGACGCGTTGGCCGACGATCGTCACCGCACCCTGCTGAACGCGGTGACACGGGTCATCGGCGCCTGATTTTCATACATTCAACTATCGAAGTTGATGCGATAGTTCCCTTGGAGGCCACAGTATGGACGTCCACGTCCCGACCCGGATGCTCGTCGAAGCGCTCGTCCGCACCGACCTCACGGTCGACGCCGGCGAGCTCTACGCGACCGCGAACCTGCTGGACATGAACGACCAGCAGGTTCGCCTGTGCATCAAACGCTTGGTCGCCGAGGGACGCTTCGTCCAGGAGGGACGAGGGCGCAAGGCGATCCTGCGCGCCACCGGCAGCGCCGAACGCGCGATAGGTCTCGACGTCGAATTCGTCACCCACGCCTTCCACCAGGACGCCGGGCTCGCCCCCTGGGACGGCGCTTGGCACCTTGTCGGCTTCGCCGTACCGGAAAGCGCGCGGCCCGCCCGCGACGCGCTGCGCGCCACGCTCACCCTCCTCGGCGGCGCCGCCGTCCACGGGGGCCTCTACCTCAGCGCCAATCCGTGGGAGCCGTACGTCGAGGAGCACGCCCGCAGCCTGGACATCCTCGACCACGTCACCTTCCTGACCACCCGGGACCTCCGCCGCGGCGAGGAGACCGATCCCATCGCGCTCACCCGCGCCATGTGGCCGCTGGACGAGATCGCCGAACGTTACGACCGGCTCGCCGCGGTCGCGGAGCCCCGGCTCGCGCTCATCGAGGGTCCCGCAGACCTGTCCGGGACGCAGCGGCTGACCATCGCGGTGGAACTGGCCGCGGAGTTCACCCGCGCGATGGAGGCGGACCCGCTCCTGCCTCCCGAGCTTCTCCCCCAGCCCTGGCCCGGAGCCCGGGCCCGCGCCCTGACCGCGCGCTGCTGGTCGCTGCTGAAGGAGCAGAACGACCAGGACGACAGCGGCATCCGCCTGTTCACGCTCTACGGCGGCATAAGCCGTCACGACACCTCTACGGCGACCTCCACCGACCCGGTCCGCTTGGCCAAGTCGGCGAAAAACCGGCCGGGATCGATCGCCACCTCAGGCGGGTGAACGCCGGGTCCCAGGCCGGAGGCGTCGATCAGCGCGCACGCCGCGGTCGGCTTGTCGCCGTCCGAAGGGAGACTCGGGCGCGCGACGGCGGCGTCGGTCGCGCTGGGCATGCCTACGGCACCGGCTGTCATGGACCGGTCCCACAGGTCTTTGTTCACTGAATACATCGGCCTCAAGAGAGGAACAGCGATGCACTGGACACGACTGGCAGCCGCGACGATCGCCGCGCTGAGCGTGGCAGCCACGATGCCTGCGGCACCGGCGGGAGCCGCCACCGGCTCTGCCCCGCCCTCGGGCAGGGCCTCCGCCGTCATGGCCTATCCCACCGCCTTTGTACAGGTCAGGCCCACAAGCTGGAGCGGTGACTGCGCGCAAGGGCACACCTTCACCTTCACCGGCCAGATCGCGGTCCTGCTGACCCCGGAAACGGTCCGCTACCGCTGGATCCGCAGCGACAACGGGGCGACTCCGGTGCAGGAGCTGTCCTTCGGCCTGGGCCAGACGACCAAGTCAGTCAGCACGACCTGGCGGATCGGTGCGCCGGGCTCGTACTCGGAGGCGATCGAGATCCTTTCCCCCAATCACTCCTACTCCAATTGGGCGTCCTTCCGTCTGCAGTGCACGAGTTGAAAGGTTGCATATGGAGTTCTACCCGGAGCCGGGCATGCCCGAGGCGGACGAGGTCCGTGCGCCGCCGATCGCACTGGGCTGGGCCCGGAGGGTGTGGGGTGGGTGGCCGTGCCAGCGATGTACGGCGCGGCGCATCGCCCGCACGTCGCTGTAGCCAAGCCGGGCGGCGATCGCCTGCATGGGCAGGTCCGTACCGCGGATCAGCTTGAGTGCCTGCGCCTGCCGTACTGACTCGATCTCCTCGCGCCAGCTGGTGCCGTTCTCGCCGAGGCGGCGCTGCAGGGTGCGGGGACTGATCGCGAGGCGCTGGGCGACCCGTTCCAGGGTGGGCGCGCCGTCCTCGGCGAGGACGGTGTCGAGGGCGAGACGGAACATGCCCGGCCAGTCGAGGATCGGCCTGGAGGAGGCCAGGACCTGGTTGGCGTGCCGTACCAGGACGTGCTCGATGCCCGGCTGCGACATCGGCAGCGGCGCGCGGGCGTCGTCGTCGAGGACGATGAGGGAGTTGGCGTCGGCCTCGTAGTCGATGTTGCGGGTGCCGAAGGCCTCGACCAGGTGGGCGTGCTCCCGGGGTGGCCGGTGGCGGAAGGTGACACGGATCGGGACGATCGGCCGTCCGGTGGCTTCGCGCGCCCTCCTGAGCCACAGGACCTGGGCGAAGATCTCGATGGCCTGGACCACATCGGGTGCGGCGAAACCGGTGTGATGCCGGATCACGAACAGCCGGCCGTCCTCGACGGTCTCGCTCCATTCCGTGGTGGGGTCGCCGACCAGTTCCACGTAGTCCAGGGCACGGGTGGCGCTCTCGATGAGGTTCCCGCCGCTGGTGAACAGGTAGTCCCACACACCGTAGGTCCCGAGCGGCGCCAGGGAGGCGGCGTTGACGCCGATGGCGGTGCCCAGGTCGTGGGTGATGAGTTGTTCCCACATGGACGCCAGCGTGGGTGTGGAGGGCCTGGCCAGGTCGTCGACGAGCACGTCCGGCTGGAGGTCGGGCAGGTGGGCGAAGCGGCTCGGGTCCATACCGGCGTGCGACAGGGCCCGCAGGAGCATGCGGGCCATGCCGACCGAGTTGGACCCTTCGTTCACGACGAGACCGGCACCTCGCCGCCCGCGGGCAGGAAGGTCGC
The DNA here is from genome assembly GCF_040689595.1 of Streptosporangium sp. NPDC051023. Classification (NCBI taxonomy): domain Bacteria; kingdom Bacillati; phylum Actinomycetota; class Actinomycetes; order Streptosporangiales; family Streptosporangiaceae; genus Streptosporangium; species Streptosporangium sp. NPDC051023. Next base: position 9,082 of record NZ_JBFBCE010000117.1, read on the forward strand.
CAGCCGGTAACCCTTCAGCGCCGGGTCGGCCGCCGGGGAGAGTGAGGTGATCACCGAGATCAGCCACTGCTCGCCGTTGGAATCGCGCAGCCTCAGCGGAGCGACGAACCCCTGGTTGCCGGGCCTGCTCTCCGGCACGTATGTGGAGAGTTCGGTGATGGCCTGCTGGAGCCGGACGTCCGGATTCCTCCTGGCGACCTCGCGCAGGCCCTCCAGCACGTGACTCGCCCAAGCGGGCAGGTCGGCCACCCGGTTCGCGAGCAGACGGCACAGGGAGGCGGGTTCGCTGAGCTGCTCGGGCGGAGCACCCTCGGTGAACAGGGCGACGGCCTCGTTGGCCACCGCAACCCCGCCGTACGGACCGAAGATCACCGCCGGGTGGGGCAGGTAACTCCTGAGCACGTTCTCCAGCATCTCACGCTGCCCGGCGGTCAGTCCCTCCGGCTCGGGCTCGGGCTCCGGCGCCAGACCGGCCGCCAGGAGCAGGGCGTCGCGCTCGGACGGAGCCAGCTCAAGCTGCTCGGCCAGCCGTAGGACCAGCGCCCGCCCTGGCTGGGTCAGCCCCCGCTCAAGGAAGCTGAGATGACGCTGGCCGGTGCCGGCACGGTAGGCCAGCTCCAGCTGTGCCATGCCACGCAGCAACCGCCAGCGGCGCAGTTCCGCACCGAAGCTCATGCCGCTCATGAGGATGTCCCGCCTGTGCCCGCGGCGGCGTTCATGTCAGGGGTGTGGCTCGGCTGCGAGGGGAGGCGGTGCCGTCCGTGGTAGGTACGCCCCTCGGGAGCGGTCTCGACGTGTTTCTGCTCGACGCCCGCCTGGGCTGAGGCCATGGCCGGCATGGGGTCGATGGTCATGACGATCCTTCGTGGTGCTATGTGGGGTTTTCGTTCAACGCTATGGCGTGAACAGCTCCTGTTCAGAGGCGTGCGGGCGTCAGGAGGGGGGCAGTTCGCGCCAGCGTCGTACCGTGTCGTGCCGAAGGATCGATGCCGCCGCCACCAGGTTTCCCAGGCGTTTTCCCGGCCTTCCCGGAGGAGGCCGTCGTCCAGGTGCCGCCTGCGCGGAGCGGCGGTGAGCTCGGGGACGTCCTTGACAGGGTAGGCGGCGGCCGTACCCGTGAAGAGAGTCGGCGCCCCCGCCAGGATGCGCATCACAACTGGTCATTCTTGGACGAACTTCTCAGAGACGCAATTCCGTCGGCGGAATAGAGCACACGACGAATTCCTCGATGAGGAGCCGCGATATTTCGGCTGACGCGAATAGTCCCCCGCCTGGCGGCTTGGGCCTCCTGACCGCGCCGCAGGTCAGCCCTAGCGTCGAGATGACCCCTCCCCGATTGGACGGCCATGAAGATCCTTGGCATCAACGGCAGCCTGCGTGCCGACTCCCACAACGGCGCCCTGCTGCGCGCGGCGCAGAAGTTCCAGCCGCGCGACATGGAGATCGAGATCTATGCGGGCCTGCGTGACATCCCGCCCTACGACATGGACTTCGACAGCGAGCACCTGTGGCCGGCCCCGGTGGCCGACCTGCGCCGCCGCGTCACCGAGGCCGACGGTCTGCTGATCGCCACCCCGGAGTTCAACTACTCCATCCCCGGTGTGCTGAAGAACGCGCTGGACTGGGCGAGCACCGACTGGGCCAAGACCACCGGCGTGCCGCTGAACCGCAAGCCGGTGGCGATCATGGGTGCCGCGCCCACCAACTTCGGCACGGTCCGGGCTCAACTCGCGCTGCGGCAGGTGTTCGTCTGGACCCACTCCGACGTCGTGGTCAAGCCCGAGGTGATGGTCTTCCGCTCCTACGAGCGCTTCGACGAGGGCGGCAACCTGGTCGACGAGACCACCGTCGACCTGCTGCGCGGTCTGCTCGACGCGCTCGCGGAGAAGGTCAGATCATGAGGACCGCCTGGGCCGCGCTGGCGGCGACGACCGTCTCGTTCGGCCTCAACTTCTCCGCCGGAGTCTTCTTCGCCCCCGCCGCCGCCTCCTACGGGGTGAGCATCACCGCACTGGCGATGGCCGCCGCGCTGAGTACGGCGCTGACCGGGGTGGTCCAGCCATACGTCGGGACGCTGCTCGACCGGATCGGCGCCCGCCGGGTGCTGGTCATCGGGCTCGTGCTGATGTCGGCGAGCTACCTGGCACTGGCGACGGTGACCAGCACCTGGCAGTTCGTCGCCGTCTACACCGTCCTGGGCGGGCTGGGGTTCGCGAGCTCCTCCAGCCTCACCATCAGCACGTTGATCGGCAGATCGTACGGCACCCGCGCGGGACCGGCGCTCACCCGCGCCGCCATCGGCATCAACCTGGGGCAGCTGCTCACCCCGTGGGCCGCGACCGCGCTCTTCGAACCGGCCGGCATCCGCGCCACCTACGCGATCCTGGGTGCGATCGGCCTGGTGGCGACCCTCGTGATCGCCGCCGTCCTGCCCGCCGACCGGCCCGCTGCCGTCGGCGACGGAGGTATGGAGAGCCTGCACGGCCGGGGCCGGATCGTGGCCTCCTTCGGCCTGCACGCGGCCACGATGTACGTGACCGTGCTGATCCTGCCCAAGCACGCCACCGAACTGGGCTGGTCGGTCACCGACGCGGGCCTGCTGGTCGCCGTCGCCGCGGTCGCGGCCGGGCTCACCTCGGCGGTGCTGGTGCGCGTCCTGCGCACCCATCCGGCGGACATCCCGCTGCGGATCCTGCACGCGCTGCGTGCCCTGTCCATGCTGCTCGTGTTCGTGGCCACAGACCCGGTCGCGCTCATCGCCGGTGCGGTGATCTTCGGCCTCTCGTCCTTCCCCGTCATCCCGCTCACCATGGCCGTGCTCTCGCGCGGTCTCGACCCCGCCCGCCTCGGCCGCACCCTGGCCCCCGCCTGGGTGGTCCACCAACTCTCCGCCGCCGCCGGACTCGGCGTCGCGGCCCTCATCCACCTCATGGCGGACGGCTACCGGACCTACTTCGGACTCGCCCTGCTGATGAGCCTGACCGCCATCGCACTACTCAAGGAGAGACAGCATGACCTCAGTACGGCACAGCACCGCTGACATCGACGGCCAGAAGATCTTCTATCGGGAGGCCGGCGACCCCGCCAACCCCACGATCGTCCTGCTGCACGGTTTCCCGAGCAGTTCGGCCATGTTCCGCGGCCTCATCCGCGACCTGTCCGACTCCTACCACCTCATCGCCCCCGACCACCTCGGCTTCGGACAGTCCGGCATGCCCACCGTCGAGGAGTTCGACTACACCTTCGACGCGCTCACCGAGCTCACCATCGGCCTGCTGGACAAGCTCGGGGCCGACAGGTTCGCCCTGTACATCCAGGACTACGGCGCGCCGATCGGCCTGCGTATCGCCAGCCGCAACCCCGAGCGGGTGACCGCGCTCATCACCCAGAGCGGCAACGCCTACATGGAGGGCTTCACCCCCTTCTGGGAACCGCTGTTCGCCCACGCCCAGGATCGTGCCACCCACGAGCCCAGGGTCCGCGAACTGCTGACGGCCGAGGCCACCCACTGGCAGTACACCCACGGCGTCCCCGTCGACCGGCTCGACCTGATCAGCCCCGACACCTGGACCCTGGACCAGGCCTACCTGGACCGGCCGGGCAACAAGGAGATCCAGCTCCAGCTGTTCGCCGACTACAAGAACAACCTGGACGGCTACCCGGTCTTCCAGGAGTACTTCCGCACGCACCGGCCGCCGACACTGGTCGCCTGGGGCAAGAATGACGAGATCTTCGGCTCCGACGGCGCCAGGGCCTTCGCCCGCGACCTTCCGGACGCCGAGATCCACCTGCTGGACGCGGGGCACTTCGCTCTGGAGACCCACGGTCCCGAGATCGCCGCACTCATCCGCGACTTCCTCGGCCGCTCCCGCTGAGCTGCGGCACCGTGAATCCCGCAGAAACCCCCCGGTCCAAGCGCTCCTGATGGGCGGGGGGTTTGTGCGGGCTCAGCCGTTCGCGTCCGGGAGCGAACCGCTCCATTCCCGGATGCGGCCGAGCAGGGTGAGCGCGGTTGGAGAGGGATCCGCGGCCAGCACGCTCGCATGGAAGGCATGCGGCATGCCTTGGTAGATGTCCAGATCGACGCTTCCTCCGGCGGTGGAAGCCGCTTCGGCGAAGCGACGCGCGTCGTCGAGAAGCACCTCCCTCGATCCGGCCACGACCAGCAGCGGCGGCAGCCCGCGGAGGTCACCGTGGAGGGGAGACTGAGGCCCCTCATCCGGCCGGGCGCCGTCCAGGTACTGGGTGCGGACGTGGTCGAGCACCGCCCGGTTGACGACGTCCTGGCCGTCGTTGGCGTCGATCGAGGGACTGGACAGGGTGAGGTCGGTCTGCGGAGAGACGACCAGCGCCCCCGCGGGCAGGGGGTCACCGTCCTGCTTGAGGACGAGCAGCGCCGACAGCACCAGCGTGGCGCCTGCCGACTCGCCCGCCAGGATGATCCGGGAGGCGGGAACGTTCTGGGCGAGAAGGCTCCGGTAGGCGGCCACCACGGCCTGGAGCGCGACCGGGTACCGATGGGCGGGAGCGAGTGGATAGTCCACCGCCATGACAGGGCGGCCGGTCGCCTGGGAGAGACGGTAGCCCATGATCCTCTCCATCGGAGGGTTGGCGTATTCGAACCCGCCTCCGTGGACATAGACCGTGATGCCCGGCTCTGAGGCGTCCGGAGCGGTGACCCACGTCGCGGAGACACCGCCGGTTTGCGGCAGAAGGGGCGTCAGATCGGCGTCGGCGGACAGGGCGGGCGGCTGAGTGGCCATCGCCCTGATCTCGGCCAGGACCGCGGCGCTGTCATCGGGGGTGGCGGGGACATGGGTGACGTGCACGAAGGAATCCTTTGCGTGGAGTGCGTGGAGTGCGTGGAGTGCGTGGAGGCTGCGGGCAGGCCTGCCCCTTCGACACACAGCGGTCGAGGACACGCCGGGTGAGCGCGGGGAAGACCATTCGGGCATGCGACATGCGACATGCGACATGCGACATGCGGGATGCGGGCATGTGGCATCCGGGCATGTGGCATGCGGCGATCAGGCGTGAAAACGCCGCCGGATCAGTGGCATGTCCCTGCGCTCAGAACCGGCTGAGCAGAGCGGCGACGAAGACTCAGATGAGGTCGGTGAACTGCGAATTCACGAGATAACCCCCTGCTTACGATGCCTCCATGGCATCGGCGTTCTCCTCGCCGACGTCACGCGACACGAAGGTCATTCAAGTCATGTCTCCTCACACCTGTCAAACGCCGCAGGTGTCACCTTGGACAGATTGTCGGGGCGACATCCCATGTGGGGTCGAACGAGTTATCCACAGTTTCCACAGACTCGTACACAGGTTCGAGCTCGTCATGCACAGGCACACAGAGCATAGGAAAGCACCCGTTCGTCCCTCTAGGTCCGATTCCGCGGTGCACGACCATGTGGCCGAGAGCGCCAGAGTGCCAGGGCGACGTCGGCGAGAACCTGGCTGTCGGTGAAGAGCACCGCACCCGGCTCGGCGCGGCCGATCCTGCCTGGCGAGCGTGTCGGCTCACGGGGGGCCGAGACTCCATACACGCACCGTCTCGTCCCTGCTCGCCGTAATCGCGACGGGTTGGCCGTCGAGATCGTCGAAGGTCACCGCCCAGAGGCGGTCGTCGTGTCCGGTCAGGGGGGAGCCGATCTGTTTCCCGGTCCGTAGGTTCCACACGCGTGCGGTGCGGTCCTCACCCCCGGTGATCGCGATCGGTAGGTCGCCGATCCGCCCAAGCGCCACCGACCAGATCTCCCCGGTGTGTCCCGACAGGACGGTGACCTGCTTGCTCTTTCGAAGGTCCCATACCCGTGCGGTGCCGTCCTCGCCGCCGGTGACCGCGATGGGCGTGCCGTCGAGCTCCCCGAGCGCGACCGAGCGGACCCATCCCCTGTGCCCGCTCAGAGCGGGGCCGATCTGCTCTCCGGTGCTGAGGTTCCACGTCCGGACCGTGCCGTCGTCGCCGGTGCTGACCACGATGGGCGTGCCGTCGAGCTGCCCGACCGCGACCGCCCACACCCCGCCCGTGTGCCCGGTGATGGACGAGCCGCGCTGTTTGCCCGTCCGCAGGTTCCATATGCGTACCGTCGCGTCGGTTCCGGCGCTGACCGCGATGGGCGTGCCGTCGAGCTGCCCGAACGCCACCGCCTTGACATCGCCGTCGTGGCCGGTCATGGGGGCGCCGCGTTGCGTTCCGGTGCGCAGGTCCCACACCCGTACCGTGTCGTCGTCGCTGGCGCTGACCGCGATGGGTGCGCCGTCTATTTGCCCGAACGCGACCGAGCGGACCCATTCGGTGTGCCCCTGAAGGGCCTCACCGCGCTGCTGCCGGGTCCGCAGGTCCACCACGCGCACGGTCTCGTCGTCGGATCCGGTGACGATGACGGGCGTCCCGTCGATCTGGCCGGTCGCCACGGAACGGACGTCGTTGTCGTGAACGGCTATGGGTTCGCCGACAAGAGTGCCAAAGGGGAGCGGTGTCCCGCTTACCGCCGGGGTTCCGCTCGCCGCCGGAGTCCCACTCGCCGTCGGGGTCCGAAGATGTGACGGGTCTCGGTTCGGTAGGGAGCTCTCCGCGCTGGGCCGAGGTGAGCCGCTCCCTCCGGCATCGCTCTGGGGCAAGGCCCGCACCGCGAGGATGGCCACCACCACGGCGACGGCCACCGCGACGGCCACCAGCGCGCGACGGGGAAACAGCCGGGTACGCGCCGGATCCGCGGGGGGAGCCACGACGGTCGGCTCGGTCAGGGGAGTCATGGCCGCCGGGCCTGCCGGGGAAGCAGCCGGACCTGTCAGGGAAACCAGCGGTTCTGTCGGGAAAGCAGCAGGTTCTGTCGGGAAAACCATCGGTCCCGCCGGGGAGGCCACCGGTCCTGGCGGGGAGGGGGTGGCGGCCGGGGCGTCTCCCGTGAGGATGCGGACCAGGTCGGCGGCTGTCAGGCGGGCGGCCGGATCCTTGGCGAGGCACTTCGCCAGCAGGGGACGGAGGCCCTCGGGCACACCGGACAGGTTGGGATCCTGCTGGAGGACGGCGTGCAGCAGCGCGGGGAGGGTGTCACCGGGGAAGGCGAGGTGGCCGGTGGCCGCGTAGACCATCGTGCCGGCCCAGCTGAATATGTCGGCGGCCTGCCCGACCGCGTCCTGGGTGAGCTGCTCGGGCGCGATGTAGGCGGGGGTTCCGACCGACCCCGATCGTGTGGCGGTGTGGTCGAGGGCGCGCGCGATACCGAAGTCGATCACTACGGGGCCCTCGGACCCGAGGATGACGTTGCTCGGTTTGAAGTCCCGGTGCACGATCCCGGCACGGTGGATCGCGGCAAGCGCGGTCGCCGTCGTGACCGCGAGCCGGTCCAGGGCGGTGCCGGTCCGGGGGCCGTCGTCGCGCACGACCTGCTGAAGAGAGCGGCCGGGGACGTATTCACTGACGATGTACGGCCGGTCCTGATGCATTCCCGCGTCCAGCACCCTGGCGGTGCAGAACGGCGCGACCCGGCGGGCGAGGTCGGTCTCCCGCAGGAAACGCCTGCGCGCCTCCGGGTCCTCGATCAGGTGCGCGTGCAGCATCTTGACGGCCACGTCGTCCCCCGAGGCCGCGCGCCCGAGGTACACCGTTCCCTGACCACCCTGGCCAAGAACGGCGGTCAGCCGATAGTCGCCGATCTGCCCGGGATCCGCCGCTCCAAGGGGGTGGGGACTCGGCAATGGTCACCTCTTCGACAGCCCGGCCAGGGTGTGGTGGTGTGGAGCGTTTTGATGGTATTCCACGATCGCGGACCGGACCCTGGTCTGTCACGCACGTTGTCGAATCTTCGTGACCGAGTCACCCGCCGTTGCGTTTCCCGTTCACCGAAGCGGAGCGGAAACCGGCGATCAGGAGCTTGACGCGCTACGGCGAGGCTCGGCACGTTCTGGTTTCAGCGTGTCACGCACCCGGGCCCCGCCGGAGAGATCTCTGCCGGCTCGCGGAGAAGTCGCACACCCCAGCCTCCAAATGTCCCGAAGAGGGAACAAGCCCGTGGGACACACATGGCAGGAATACCGCGAAAATTGGCAGAATCACCCGTTGAACGACACCTTAATTCAGCCAAACATAAGGACATGTATTCGAAAGGCGGGAAAAATCGGTGACAAACGCACGCCCCGTTCACGGACCGGTTTTCGCCGCAGCGTCCTTCGGGTTCCTGCGACTACCCGTCTTCCCTCGGGAGCAGGCGGTCCACACGCTGACCAACCTCGATCCCGAGGACCGCGACCAGGCGAGCCGTATGGTCGACTACCTGCGGTCTGTCATCGGCGACGACGCCGTACGCGAGGCACTCACGGTCTCCAACCCGGCACTGGCCCGCGAGCTGGCGAAGGTCGGGGAAGGGCACCCGATCCCCTTCTCCCGACTGCGCCGCATGGTGTACACGGTCACGAAATACCTCATTCGCATGTCCCACCGGCCCACGCCTTTCGGGCTCATGGCCGGCGTGACGCCCATAACCATCGAAGAAAACCCACGATTCGAATTCCGTGGCCCGTGGGAGAAATTCATCCAGGCGGATTCCGAATGGCTGCTCGGCGCCGTGATGCGGTGGGAGAGGCACCCGGAGGTCCTGCCGCATCTGCGGCTCGTCGGAAACGACCTCGCCGCTCAGCGCGGGGAGCGCCTCGTCCTGTCCTATGTGCGGGACGTCGACAGCAAGGACTTCATCTCCCGCACCCAGGAAGTGTCGGTCAGATACACGGCCGCCGTACGGCGCACCCTGGAGCTCGCCTCCCGCCCGGTACCGTATCCGGAGCTGGCCGACGGTCTCGCCGACGCCTTCGGGGTGCGGGCCGAGGCCGTACACGGCATGCTCGTCCAGCTCGTCGAGAAGGAGTTCCTGCTCACCGACCTGCGTCCACCGCCGGACGCCCCGGACGCTCTCGGCTACGTGATCGAGAAGCTGGCACCCGTCACCGGGCTGGACGACGTGCGGCGCCTCGGCGACCTGCCCGGCGCGTTCCGCGAGTACGCACGGCTCCCGATCGGCGCCGGAACGGCGCGGCTGCGCTCGCTGACGGCGGCGATGGGACGGATCCAGGTGACCGAGCACCCGCTCCAGATCGACCTCGCCGTCGACGCGGACGCCCGGCTGCCGTCGATCGTGACCCGCCAGATGACCGAGGCCGCCACGGTGCTGTGGCGCATGTCCCCCGACCCCGTGCCCGACCACCTCCGCGACTATCACGACGAGTTCGTTGAGCGATACGGGTACGGGCGCGCGGTGCCGTTGAAGGAGCTGCTCGATCCGGAGCGCGGGCTCGGCGCCCCGGCCGCCTACCTTCGGCCGCCGAGCACGCGTCCGTTCGACAACCGGGAACGGCCCTGGCCGGAACGCCAGGAGCTACTGGCCGACCTGCTGCAGGACGCGCACCGCACCGGCGCCGCCGAGGTCGTCCTGGACGACGCGACCGTCGCCGCCCTGGCCGAGGAGGACATGTCGGCGCGCCCACCCGCGGCCGTCGACATGTCCGCGACGCTGCTCGGCGCGTCGCTCGACGCCGTCGCGGCGGGCGACTTCCGGCTGGTGATCTCCAGAGGGGTCGGCGGCCCCCAACCGGGAGCCTTCTTCGGTCGGTTCCTTCCCTTGCTCGGCGACACGGCGGACCGGATCCGGGAGCTCTACGCGCGTCCCGAGGTGACTCCCCAGGACGCGCTGCTCGCGCAGGTGCGGTTCCAGCCCAACAACTCCCGCTCGGGCAACGTCAGCCGCGTCCCGGTCATGACCGCGCACCAGGTGGTCATGGGAGCCTTCGCGGAGCGGGACGACGGGCGCGTGCACGGCGTCGACGACCTCGCGATCGTCGCGGATCGGGACCGCTTCCACATCGTCATGTCCGCCACGGGCCGTGAGCTGATGCCGATGATCGCCCACATGCTCAACCCGTACATCGCGCAGCCGAACGCGGTCCGGCTCCTCAGCGAGATCACGCAGGTACGCCGGTGGAGCATCCGCCCGTGGGAGTGGACGGGGCTGGAGCGGCTCCCCTATCACCCGCGCGTCCGGTACGACCGGACGATCCTCTCCTCGGCCCGCTGGCGACTCAGCAAGGCGCTGCGCGATCCCGCCGCGTCGTGGCCGCACTGGCACGCCGAGCTCAACCGCTGGCGTGAGCGCTGGTCGGTGCCCGACCAGATCGAGATGACCAGCGACGACCAGCGGGTCGCCCTCGACCTCACCGTGCCGCTGCACGTGCGGCTGCTCTGGCGGGAGGCTCGCCGGGAGACCCCGCCGGTCATCACGGAGCGCCCGGCGGGCGGCGAGTACGGGACGCAGTGGTGCGGCGGCGTCGCCAACGAGATCGTCGTGCCGATGGTGCCGCGCCCGGGCAGCCCCGCGATGGCGCGCCCGCCGTCGAACGCCATCGTTTCCGGGCAGCCTCGGCACGTCCCCGGCGGCGACTGGGTCTTCGCCAAGCTCTACGTCGCCGAGGACCGCCAGGACGAGATGCTGACCGAGCACCTGCCCGTCCTTCTGGACGCCGTCGGCCAGGACGCCGACCGGATGTTCTTCATCCGCTATCGCGATCCCTCCGCCCATCTGCGCGTGCGCTTCCATGGTGAGCGGGCCGTCCTGAACGCGCGCCTGCTGCCGCTGCTCCACGACTGGGCCACGCGCAACTGCGAGGCGGGTCTCATGCGGAAGCTGGTTCTCGACACCTACGAGCCCGAGACCGTCCGCTACGGCGGGGAGAAGGTCCTGGAGCATGCGGAGCGGGCCTTCGCGGCCGACAGCGAGGCGGTGCTCCGGCAGCTCCTGGCCCTCGGCCAGGGGGCGGTACGGCTCGACCCGGTGCTGCTGGCCGCGGCGAACTGCGTCGACATCTGCCGCAGGTTCGCCGAGGACACCGAGAACACCGAGAACACTGAGGACACCGAAAACGCCGAATGGACCGGCTGGTTCCTCGACGCCTACTCCAAGGGGCCGCACCACACCGCCTTCCAGGCCTGCCGGGCCGACGCCTGCCGCCTGCTCGACGTGGCGGGGCCGTGGACCGCCCTGGCCGCGGAGCCCGGCGGCGCCGAGATCCTGGCCGCCTGGGAGGGACGGGCACCGGCGCTGGCCGAGTACGGCCGGGCCCTGCGTGCCCAGGGCACGGCCGGGCGGGACGGCGACCGGGAGGTCGCGGCCGTCACGAGCCTCCTGCACATGCACTGCAACCGGCTGCTGGGCATCGACCCCGAGAGGGAGCAGTCGGCCTACGCCGTGGCGCGCGGGGCCGTCGCGGCGCACAACGACCGAGCGAGGTTCACACGATGACCGATCTTCGTGACCGCGCGGGCGAGATCGCCGGAATCGTCGCCGGGCGCCTCGCCGACCTGGACCGGGTGCGGCGCTCGATCGACGACGGGGCGACGGTCGCCCCCGGGGGCCCCGAGGAGCGCGCGTTCCAGGACCTGTCGCTGACCATGGGCTATCCCGGCACGGCGCTGCTGTTCGCCGAGCTCGGCCGTACCGACGCGGCGCACCGGGAGAGCGCGCACCGGCTGCTCGCGGAGGCCACCACCCGGCCGCACCCCCCGACCGGCGGCTCGCTGTACATCGGGCTTCCCGCGCTGGCCTTCGCAGCGAGAACGGCCATGACGCGTCCCGGCGAGTACCAGTCTCTGATCGGCCCCCTGGACCGGTACGTCACCGACCTGGCCGAGCAGCGCACCCGCGTCTGGCACAGCCGTCTCGACGACCCGGGTCACGTCGCCGGGTCCATGGGCCTGTACGACGTGATCAGCGGGATCAGCGGGCTCGGCCGCTACCTGCTCATGGCGTACGGCGAGGACGACCGGGTGTTGCGCGACGTGCTGCGCTACCTGGTCGACCTCACCGGAACCGGCGAGGTCGCGGGGCACAGCGTCCCCCGATGGTGGGTCGCGGGCGGGCCGCGGCTGGACATCCCGGATGACCCGGTGTACCGCCACGGACACGCCAACGTCGGCGTCGCGCACGGCATCGCCGGGCCGCTCGCGCTGCTGGCCCTGGCGTGGCGGGCGGGCGTGCGGGTGCCCGGGCAGCGCGACGCGATGGAGCGCGTCGTCGCGTGGCTGCTGAGCTGGCGCTGCCCCGACGACGCCGGTGTCTGCTGGCCCGACACGATCACCTTCGACCAGCACCGTGGGGAAGAGCGGCCGACGCCGATGTGCGTGCCCACCTGGTGCTACGGGATCCCCGGCATCGCGCGGTCGATCCAGCTGGCAGGCCTGGCCCTGGACCGGCGCGACTGGCGGGCCGCCGCCCTCGACGCGATGCGGTCCCTGCTCGACCGTCCGGCGGCCGAGTGGGAGCCGGCCTCCCCGTCCGTGTGCCACGGATCGGCGGGCGTCCTGCAGATCGCCCTGCGCCTGGCCGCCGACAGCGAGGGGGACACGACCGCGAGCGACGTCGCGGAGCTGGCCGCCGAACGCACCGTCGAGCTGTTCGACCCTGACCTGGAGTTCGGATTCCGCTATCCGATCCCGCCGCCGAAACGGTATTTGGAGGGCGCCGGAATGCTCGACGGGGCGGCCGGAACGGCGCTCGCGCTGCACGGTTACGCAACCGGCCGGGTAGCGGACAGCGGATGGGACGCGGCGCTGCTCATGAGCTAGCCCCTCATGACCCGACCGCTCATAATCCAGCTCCTCACGGCCCAGCCGCTCACGATCCAGCTCCTCACGACCCGGCCGCCCACGATCCAGCTCCTCATGACCCGGCCGCCCACGATCCAGCTTCTTATGACCCGGCCGCTCATGGCCGGGCGGCGCCCCGGGCGCCCCGAAAACCGGCAGAGCCGGAACTCCCGCGAAGATCCCGCGGGAGCAACCACGAATGGGAGACCACATGGAACGACCCGACAACGCCCTCGGCGCATTCGACCTGCAGATGCGCAGCATCCCCGTGCGCGTCCAGGACGAGGCCGTGACGCGCATGACCGTCTGCTCGACCACGAGCTGGCAGTGCACGCTGAGCCCGATCCAGTCCACCTGTACGCAGCCGACGTGCACCGACACCTGCTGCTATCAAGGATCCCGAGTCTGCTGACCGACGACCCACGACAGACACCATGTCGGCTCCCACGGCGCGCGACGTCGGACGGCGCGTGCTGGATCCCGCGATCCGAAACCGGGCGCTGACGCGGCTGGCCCGCGCCACTCTCAAGGCGCGGGTGAACATCTGGTCGCCGTCCGGCGTCTCCCTCGGGGGCGCCGGACTGGCGATCATGTGTGCGGAGCTCGACGGCCGTTTCGCCGACGAGGGCTGGGACGTGGCCGCGCACGAGCTGCTGGCGGCGGGCCTCGACGAGGTGAGCGATCCGGCCCGTCCGCTCGCGCTGTTCTCCGGGACGGTCGGATACGCCGCCGCGGTCTGGCTCGCGAGCCGTGACGGCACCCGCTACACGTCGCTGCTCGCCTCGCTCGACGCCGTCCTGCTGCCGCGGATGCGTGCCTTCGCCCTCGCGCCGCCGACCGGCCCCGCCTCCTACGACACGGTGAACGGGATGGCGGGCTGGGCGGGCTATCTCCTCAGCCGAGGCCGCTCCCCCGAGATCGACCGAGTCGCCCACCCGGTGGCCGACGCGCTCGCGGCCGTACTGCGCCCGGACGGCCGCAACCGCATGAGCTACCGCCTCGACGGCGCCGTCCGGCTCGACTACGGGCTGGCGCACGGCGTCGCGGGCCCCCTCGCCGCCCTGGCGCTGCTCGAGATCCACGGCGGGACGGGACGGCCCGGAACGCTGGAGGCCCTGCGCGGGGCGGGCCGGTGGCTGGCCGACCAGGCGACGTGGCGTTCGGGATGCCTCCTGTGGCCCGCGACCGTGGATCTCGGCCCGCGCGGCGATCCGCTCGCCCGCGATCCCGTGGAGAACGCGGGCTCCTGGTGCCATGGCAGCTCGGGCATCGCGCGGGCCGTGTACCTCGCCGGCGTCGCGACCGGTTCGTCGGAGCTGCTCGAGGTGGCGGTGACGGCGATACGCACGCTCTGCACCCATCCGCCCACCCTGCACTCCCCCAATCTCTGTCACGGCCTGGCCGGTCACCTGGCCATCCTCCTGAGCTTCGCCCGTGAAACCGGCGACCCACGCCTCAAGGCGGCGGCGGCGGATCTCACGACCAGGCTGGCCGGCGGCTTCCGCCCCGGGGCTCTCCTCGGCTACACCGATGTCGAGGGATCGGGTCTTGAGGTCGACAACCCAGGGCTGCTGCGGGGGGCCGCGGGAGTGGCGGCCGTCCTGCTCGCCGCCGAGCCGACGGCCTCTTCCCCACCGCGCTGGGCCCGGCTGTTCCTCCTGTCATGAGGCGCGCGGGCCCGTACGGCGGGCCGTCTCGCCGACTTTTCAACGATGTTCGAAAGGCTCGTCATCGCCGCGGGCTCCGCCGAAGATTTCCCCAGCCGGGCGATGGACCGTTGATTCACGGAGAAGCAGTGATAGCAGCAGCACACGCGTTGCGCCTTGACCGACTCACCCCACGAATGGAACTCCGCAGGCCGGCGGATCAAGGCCCGCGAGCGTCGAAACCCTTCCGCTCAGTCGCCGTCTACCTCACGCCCGGCGTCAGCTCGTTCGGCCTGAGCATCGTGAGCAGCGTCTTCGTGGACCGGTCGCGTCAGGGACTGCCGCGCTTCGACCTTCTGATGTGCGCCGACGACACCGGCGTCGTGCACACCGACCTCGGCTGGAGGGTCGATGTGGAACACGGCCCCGCGGCGATGGCCGCGGCCGATCTGGTGATCGTGCCGCCGACCGCCCAGCGCCCCCTCGTCCTGAGCCATCGGGCCATCGACGCGATCTGGAAGGCCCACAACCGCGGCTCGATCGTGGCGGCTTTCTGCTCGGGCTCGGTACTGCTGGCCGAAACGGGGCTGCTCGACGGCCGCCCGGCCACGACGCATCGGAGCCTGGCGTCACACCTCGCCCGGCGGCGTCCCTCGGTGAGGGTCGAGCCGTACGCCCCCTACGTGGACGCGGGCGACGTGGTGACCGGGAACGGAACAGCCATCGGCATCGACATGTTCCTGCACCTGCTGCAGCGCGAGTACGGCACGGCGATCGCCCACGCGGTGGTCAGGGAGTCGATAGCGTGCTACACCGCCGCCCCGGCCCGGCCATGGGTGACGGGATCCGGCGATGCGGACCTGCTTGAGCTGCTGTCCTGGGCGCGTACCCGGCTGAACCAGCCCCTGTCCGTCAGGGAAATGGCCCGGCACGCGTCGATGAGCCCGCGCACCTTCGCGCGGCGGTTCCGGGCGGCGCTCGGCACGACCCCGATCGCCTGGCTGCACGAACAGCGTCTCGACCAGGCCGAGGAGCTGCTGCGGACCACCGACAAGCCGATCTCCACGATCGCCCACGAGGTCGGCTTCCAGCCGGGACAGCTGCGCGCGCACTTCATGAAGCGGCACGGCGTCCCGCCCAACGCCTACCGCCAGTCCGCCAGGGAACGGCCGGCGGACCGACGAGGCCGGTGAGACCGATGAGGCCGGTGCCGTGCCGCCCTTGGCCCGGTGCGGAGCGGGAATCATCGCGGACCCGCCTCCAGCTCCCCTCGCCCCGTCGACGGCCGCACAGCCACTCACCAGTTCGGGCACGTGTTTGTAGAGGGTGGAGCGCGACACCCCCAGCAGGCGGGCGGACGTCGCCGGGCCGCTGGTGGTCCAGGGCCTTCTACAGTTCCTCTCGTTCGACTCCTCTCGTTCGACGTTCTCGCCGGACTTCTTGTCGGCGAAGATGCGCAGGCATCCGGCATCGGTCAGCGCGATGATCTACCGATCCAGGAGTCGCCCGGTGGTGGAGACGCGGGCGTGGCCGATCAGGGCGCCGGGGGCCGATGCTGGGGCCAGGAGGTCGGCGGACCGGCCCAGCAGCCGCGCCGAGCGTTGTCAACCGGGCCGGTACGGTCTGTCGCGCGGATAACAGGCACTGCCAAATAGAAGTTCCGCGGCAATCGCCGAAAATCCGCAGCTATCTCTGATTCGCGAAAACGGTTCATGGTTTCAGCCCGCATACGCTGGTCAAATGTCCACATTCGGACGTTGACGGGCAAGGCGCCCCGGCACACGATTCAGGGGCCCCACTTCCGTTCACGACAAGGTGATCGCGATGACCGGAACCCGCCCTGCTCTGCCCGACGCCACCGACGACAGCTTCCTGTCCGAAGCGCTGAACGAGGCCAACACCTACCGCGCCCAGCATCACGCGCCGCCCCTGGCGCTGGATGCTCAGCTGGTCGAGTACGCCAAAACCCGGGCGATGTCCCGCTCACAGTACGAAGGGCTTTCCGCCGGGCACGCCGACCTGCGCGAGGGCACGGGCGAGAACATCTTCTGGGGCGGAAGCTCCGACCCCACGCCCAACACCGCAGCCGAGGCCGTGACCTCCTGGTATGACGAGATCGCCGACTACGACTGGGACAACCCGCCGGGCGAGCCGGCCAAGACGGGGCACTTCAGCCAGCTCGTCTGGAAGGACACCATCAGGGTCGGCGCGGCCCGTGTGGCCGGCCAGGGCTCCGAATACTTCGAGACCTACATCGTGTTCGTGTTCGAGTCGCCGGGCAACGTCGGCGGCGAGTACCCGCACAACGTCCTGCCCGCCTGAACCGGACGCCCCCGGAGCGGCGGCACAGCGACCGCCATCGCCGGCTTCCAGTTCACCATCGACTGGGCGCCCACCCCCGGCCGCCGACCTCGACCTGGCCGCCCAGCCGCACCTGGGCATCCTGGTGCCCTACCTGCGCTACACCGTGACCGCCCCCGCACCGCCTCCACCCCGGCAGACCCCGAACGCGGCCAACGACTCGGCCTCGGTCACCCGCACCGTCATCTCCATCGTCCTGGCAACCTGCCCCCAACGCCCCGCGGCGGGCACCGGCGTCCGGTGCCCGCCCCGCCATCGGTAACCCTGCGCTGCAGATCTTCACCTGGTCCGGCGGCGTCGCGTCGTTCTCGATCCCGCTGCTGCTCGCCGCCACCTGTCTGTCGGTCGTGGTCTGTCTGGCGGTGCGCGGGATCGCGGTCCCCGCCTGGAACCGCCGGATCGCCCCCGGCCTCGGGCTGCTCGGCCTGGTACTGGTCGGCGTGCTGATGGTGTCGAGTCGAGCGGCTCGACGCGCCCCACCCGAGAGGATCCCATGACCACCCTGACCACCCCGGTTTCCAGCCTCACCGCGACCGAGATCGAGCGGACCGCCACCCTGGTGCGCGAGGCCGGCCTGGCCGGTGAGAGCGTCCGGTTCGTCTACGTCGGCCTGCTCGAGCCGCACAAGCAGGAGGTACTCGCCTTCCAGGCCGGCGCCGGGCCAAGGCCCGACCGCCGGGCGCGGGTGCTGCTGCTCGACACCGCGACCGGCGACGCCCGGGACGTAACCGTCGACCTCACCGCCGGCGCGGTGGCCGCGATCGTCGACGTCGACGGCTCCCGCGGCGGGATGCCGATCCTGGCCGAGGAGTTCACCTCAGTCGACGGGATCCTCGCCCAGGAGCCGGCCTGGGTCGACGCGCTGGCCAAACGCGGCCTGACCACGGAGCAGGTGAGATGCGCGCCGCTGTCGGCAGGCGCCTTCGACCTGCCCGGCGAGAAGGGCAGGCGGATCATCCGGGTGCTCTGCTTCGCCATGCTCGACCCCGACGGCCACGTCTGGGCGCACCC